>JBDKIJ010000138.1:0-2948 GCA_039797155.1 Gemmatimonadota bacterium
TCGCCGTGACGATCCTCGAGCAGCTGATTATTGGCCGCACCGGCCACGATCTTCACCTTGAGCTGCGGAAGGGTGGCGTCATTGATGATACCCCCCAGCGCGCACGGCGCGAAGATATCCGCCTGCACGCCGTAGATCGCGTCGAGCCCCACCACCGTGGCGCCGAACTCGTCGACGACGCGCTGGATGCGCCCATTGTCGATGTCGGTCACGACGAGCTTGGCGCCCGCCGCGTGCAGCTCGCGGCAAAGGTAATAACCGACATGACCGAGCCCCTGCACCGCAATCGTGCGGCCGGTGAGTTCATTGCTCCCCCACGTCTCATTCGCCGACGCCTGAATGGCGCGAAATACCCCGCGGGCCGTCACGCTGGACGGGTCGCCCGACTTGGAGCCGATGCCAGTGACATACTTCGTTTCCATATGGACGAAGTCCATGTCCTCGACGCTCGTGCCCACATCCTCGGCGGTCACATAACGGCCACCGAGCGAGTCAACGAAGCGGCCGTGCGCACGGAAGAGCATTTCGCGATGCGGCGTCTTGTTGTCGCCGATGATGACCGACTTGCCACCGCCGAGGTTGAGGCCAGCGACGGCGTTCTTGTAGGTCATACCACGCGAGAGGCGGAGCGCGTCCACGAGCGCCTCCTGGCTGCTCGTGTAGTTCCAGAACCGTGTACCACCGAGCGCCGGCCCGAGCGTGGTATCATGAATGGCGATGATGCCGCGGTAGCCGGAAGCCTTGTCGTGACAGAACACGACCTGCTCATGGCCCATTTCGGCAATGATGTCGAACTGCGTCATATGGCGAATCCTGGGGAGGTTCGGATTAATCGGGAAGAAGGCCGTCGTCGCCGGATGCCGCGGCCAGCGTCTCGCGCGCAATGACGATGCGCTGGATCTCCGAGGTCCCCTCGTAGATCTCCGTGACCTTGGCGTCGCGCATGAAGCGCTCGACGGGGTAATCGGTCACGTACCCATAGCCGCCATGGATCTGCACGGCCTGAGTCGTGACCCACATGGCGGTCTCGGTGGCCGAGAGTTTCGCCATGGAGGCGAAGCGGGTGATGCGTTCCCCCCGCTCCTTGGCAGCCGCAGCGGCATGCAACAACGTGCGCGCGGCCGTAATGCGTGTGGCCATATCAGCCAACTTGAACTGGATGGCCTGGAACTCGCCGATGTTCCGGCCGAACTGTTTGCGCTCGCCGACGTACTTCGCGCTCGCCTCGAGGGCCGCGCGCGCAATGCCGATGGCCTGCGCCGCGATGCCGAGGCGGCCGTGATCGAGTGACCCCAGTGCGTACGTCAACCCTTTCCCTTCCTCACCGACGAGACGATCGGCCGGGACCCGGCAATTATCGAGGACGATCTGCAGCGTCGGCGACGCGCGAAGCCCCATCTTGTTTTCCTTCTTGGTCAGATGGAACCCCGGCAGATCCGGCGTGAGGATGAAGGTGGAAATCCCCTTGCCCCCCTTCC
The DNA here is from genome assembly GCA_039797155.1 of Gemmatimonadota bacterium. GTDB lineage: Bacteria > Gemmatimonadota > Gemmatimonadetes > Gemmatimonadales > Gemmatimonadaceae > Gemmatimonas. The sequence continues at coordinate 1,479 of JBDKIJ010000138.1, forward strand.
GTGCCTCGGATGAGTCGGTGCGCGCCATACAGAGGATCGCACCGGCTTCATTGCCATGCGACACCCAGGCTTTGGTGCCATTCAGCACCCAGTGATCGCCGTCGCGTATAGCTTGCGTGCGCAGGGACGCCGCATCCGATCCGGCCTCCGGTTCCGAGAGCGCAAAGGCCCCGAGCATCTCGCCGCGTGCCATCCGCGGCAGAAACGTCGTGCGCTGCATCTCCGATCCGAAATTGAGGATCATCTGCGTCGGCAGCGAGTTGTGCACGCTCAGCGTGACCGCCGCGCTGGCATCGGCCACCGCGATCTCTTCGAGGGCCAACAGGTAGCTTTGCGCGTCGAGCCCGAGGCCGTCATAGGCCTCGGGAATCAGCATGCCGAAGAAGCCCAACTCGGCCATCTGCGTGACCATCGCGCGATCGAATCGGCTTTCGCGATCGCGTTCCGCAGCCAATGGGGCGAGTTCGCGCTGCGCATAGTCGCGCGCGAGACGCTGGATTTCCTGCTGGGTATCGTTCAGTGCCAGAAGCGGCATAACACGTGGGGGAGTGTCGGAGAAAGAAGAACCGTGGGGTGATGCGGCGAATCAGTACTGATAGAAGCCGCGCCCCGACTTGCGACCAAGCCAGCCAGCCGCGACGTACTTCCGGAGCAGCGGACATGGCCGATACTTCGGGTCGCCGAGGCCATTGTGCAGCACCTCGAGAATTGCGAGGCAGGTATCGAGACCGATGAAATCCGCGAGGGTGAGCGGACCCATCGGGTGATTCATCCCAAGCTTCATGACGGTGTCGATCGCCTCGGGTGTCCCCACGCCTTCCATGACGCAGTAGATCGCCTCGTTGATCATCGGCATCAGGATGCGATTCGCCACGAAGCCGGGAAAATCGTTGACTTCGACGGGGGTCTTTCCCATGGCGGTCGCGAGCGCCATCACCGACTGCGTGGTGGCGTCACTGGTCGCGAGCCCGCGAATGACTTCCACGAGCTGCATCACCGGCACCGGATTCATGAAGTGCATGCCGATGACGTCCTCGGGGCGCTTCGTGCGCGCCGCGATCTCGGTAATCGAGATGGAGCTGGTGTTCGTCGCGAGAATGGCACCAGCCGGTGCGAGCCGATCGAGATCCTCGAAAATGCGGAACTTGAGATCGGTGCGTTCCGTCGCGGCCTCCACCACGATCTGCGCGTCAGCGACCGCATCGAGCGAGGTGGCGGTCGCGATGCGTCCAAGCGCCGCATCCGCGGCCGCCTGCTCAAGCGCACCCTTCTTGACCTGCCGGTCGAGATTCTTGGCGATGGTGTCGCGTCCACGCTGCAGCGCGTCGGCGTTCACGTCGATCATCGTCACCGTGTGACCACTGGTGGCGAACACGTGGGCAATCCCGTTGCCCATCTGGCCGGCGCCAACCACGGCGGCGCGCGCGATTGCACTGCTCATCAGCTTCAACTCCGCGTCGAGACTTCGGG
>JBDKIJ010000139.1:0-8380 GCA_039797155.1 Gemmatimonadota bacterium
TCGGCTTCGTGCTGGCAGTGCTACCGTCATCCCCACTGCTGGCGCAGTCCACCGGTACCATCACCGGGCGCGTGACCGACGAGCGGTCCGGCATTCCGCTGGCCAACGCCCAGATCTTCACGGACGCGAATCGCGATCGCGTGGCCCGGTCGGATGCCGAGGGGCGGTTCCGCCTCACGGACGTGACGCCCGGCGCTCGGGTCGTAAGCGTGCGCCTGATCGGTTACTCGAACAAGACGGTGAATGCCACCGTCACGGCCGGCCAGACCACCACCATCACGGTCCAGATGGCCGTGCAGCCACTCGACCTCGACGCCGTGGTCGTGACGGGACAGGGTGGTGAAATCTCCAAGCGCCGCATCGCGACCAATGTCGATGTCGTCGGGCGCGAGAAGATCGAGGCGTCGCCCGCCAAGCGTATCGACGAACTGCTGCAGACGGCGCTGCCGGGTGCGCAGATCCGCCTGACCTCGGGTCAGCCGGGTACGACGTCGATCATCCGCACGCGCGGCATTACGTCCGTCAGCAACAACTCGACGCCGGTCATTTATGTGGACGGTGTCCGCATGGACAACCTGAATACGATTGCTGCGCTTGGCATGAATGTCTCGGGTGTGCGTGCACAAGGCGCCGCCACCAGTGCGCTGGCCGATCTGCCGATGGACAACATCGAGCGCATCGAGTTCATCCCGGGTGGTGCGGCGACCACGTTGTACGGCTCCGATGCCGCGAACGGCGTGATCCAGGTGTTCACCAAGCGAGGTACCGCTGGCGCCACGAAGGGGTTCTTCGAGTCGCGCCTTGGATACGACACGCCGCAGACGCAGTTCCACTTCTTCGACCGTACCCGCGACCTGCTGTATCAGAACGGGTTCACCCAGACCTACGCGGCGGGGATCGAAGGCGGCAACAACACCATCACCTACAGCTTCTCCGGCAACGCCCGGGCGAGCGAAAGCCATCGCGTATACGGTGACAACAAGGCCTTCGGCTTCCGTAACGCCGTTGCCGCAAACATCGGCTCCAAAGCCAAGTATGCCGGGACCTTCTCGTACAACGAGACCGATTCGCCACGCTTCCGCAACGGGAACGCCGGCGGCTATACGTCCCTGTGGGTGCTCGAAGCTGGCCGTTCGTCCGCCTTCGGTTTCAACAACGACATCGATGCCCTGAACGACGCGGACTACGCCAAGCTCCAGACGTTCGTCAACGACGGTGAGCGGCTGCAGGACAACCGGGTCTTCACCCGTGCGTTCCAGACGTCACACCGCTTCGACTTCGATCCGATCCCGTCCATCAAGACGAACGCGACCTTCGGTCTCAATAACCGCTTCAGCAAGGAGCGGTCGATCGTCACGAATCAATTCCTGATTGCGACCCGCGCCTTCCCTGCCGGTACGACGGATCGCGGTGCGATCTCGAATTTCGAGCGCAATTTCACCGGTTTCACCTTCAATCTCGGCGCCCAGCACAGCGCAGCGATCGGCAGTGACCTGTCGATCGTGACCACGGTCGGGGCCCAGCTGTTCCGCAACGATGACGTCCAGGTGCAGTACACGGCCACGAATGTGCGCGACGGACAGCAGACGTTGCAGGGTGCCGGTGTGTCGCAGTCGACCGACTTGGCGTTCCGCGTAGCCAACTACGGCATCTTCGGTCAGACGAACATCAGCTTCCGTGAGCGGTATACCATGGAGCTGGGTATCCGCACCGACAAGAACACCGCCTTCGGTTCGAACACGGGTGCCCAGACTTACCCGAAGATCGGGCTCGTCTACGCGCTGGGTGCCGAGGAGTGGTTCCGCAAGATCGTGTCGGAGGAGATCGTCTCCGATGTGCGCCTGCGCTCCGCGTACGGTGTCGCCGGACAATTCCCGCAGCCGTTTGCCAATGACCGCACGATCGCGATCAACTCGTTCAACGGACAGCAGGCCGCCACGTTCGGCCAGCCGGGCAATATCAATCTGAAGCCTGAGCGCACCGGTACGTTCGAATTCGGCGCCGATCTCGCGTTCTTCGACAATCGCGCGACCCTCGGCTTCGGCGGCTACTCCTCGCTCACGACCGACGCGCTGATCACGGCCCCGCCGGCTCCATCGACGGGTGAAGTCAGCCAGGTAACCAACGTTGGCGAGATCTCCAATAACGGGCTCGAAATCCGCGCGACGGCCACACCGTTCAGCGGCAAGACCTTCCGCCTCACCCTCAACGGCGCGTACAACACGCTCGAGAACAAGGTCGTGAATCTGCGCGGCACGCCGCCGTTCGCGATCAGCGGCTATGGCGCGAGCACGGTGCAGGGCATGGTCCAGGAAGGCTATCCGGTCGGCTTCCTGCGCGGCTCGAATGCGATCTTCGACGCGTCTGGCAAGATCACCGAGATCAAGCTGTTGCAGTATCTCGGCAAGCCGATGCCGGACAAGTTCGGTAACTTCGGCGCCACGCTCGGCATCGGCTCCCGCCTGAACATCAGTGCCAGCGCGGACTACCAGTTCGGCGCGCAAGCGCAGTCCTTCGACAAGGCCTTCCGCTACCTCTACGGCGTGCCGCGTACCGAGAACTACGTTCCGGCGGCCGCACTGGCCCAGGCGCCATACAACGGCAGCCGCGCGGCGATCTGGCAGCAGACGATGAACCTCTGGGTCGAGAACACCGACTACGTCGCGTTCCGCACACTGTCCTTCGACTATCGCGTCCCCGAGAAGCTGCTGCCGCGCGGGGCCAAGGACATGCGCGCCTCGTTCCAGGTCGTGAACCCGTGGCGGTGGGCATCGTCAAGCTTTGATCCGGAAACGGACCTGTCGTCGGCGACGACGCAGGGCGGCGCCGCTGTCGGCGGCTTCAACTACGCGACGGATGGCAATCCGCGCAGCTTCCTTCTCACCCTCCGCTTCGGGTTCTGACCATGCGCCGATCGACCATGATGCGGGCCACGCGCCTGCTCGCGCCGACGCTGGCGGCCCTCGCTGTCAGTGCGTGCGATGCCTTCTCGCCAACGGAAGTCCGCAATCCGAACCTGACGGACCAGCAGTTCCTCGGCACGCCGGCCTCCGGCGCGTCGTGGGTCCGTGGGACGCAGCGCCAGTTCCTGCTCACGCTGAACGCCGTCGTGCAGAACAGCGAAATCGCCTCGGACAACTATTTCAACAACTACACGACGAACAATCAGCAGTTCGACGCACCGAACATCCTGTATATCGATCCGGAAGTGACGTCGATCCAGAACTCGATCGCCCGCCTGCGCTACATGGCGACGTTCGGACTGGACAGCGTGTTCACGCGCGATCCGCTTGTCACCGCCAACGACAAGGCGGAGCTGTTCTACCTGAGGGGCATGGCCAACCTGTATGCCGGCGAGATGTATGTGGGGCTGCCGGCGGTCCCGAATGGCGAGGTCGTTTCCTGGCAGACGCACCTGCAGAATGCCATCACGGACTTCACGCAGGCGCGGACGCTGCACACCGATGTCGCCGCGCGAAACAGTTATACCCTCTTGCTGGCCCGCGCCTATCATCGCCTCGGCAACAAGGCAAAGGCCGTGGAAGAGTCGCAAGCCCTGCTGACGGCCAGTGCGACATTCCTCCGCAACGCCACGTTTGATGCCGTGAACGGGCCGACGAACAGCATGCAGACGGTGCTCACCAGCTCGGTGAACAACTTCCAGCCGCTGCCGCGTCTCGACTTCCTCGATCCGAAGTATCCGAATCGTAGCGCGACGGTGATCAGTCCGATCGCCTTCGTGAAGGCGGAAGAGGCGCACCTGATTCTGGCCGAAGCGCTGCTGGCGGACGGTAACCTGACCGGCGCCAAGGACCGCTTGAAGCTGTTGGTCGCGCTGGTCAATTCGCGTCCGACCGAACAGATCGACAACCGTGTGCAGTTGCGCGGTCGGGCCGGCGGCAAGGTGATCTATCCGAACAGCGCGGATACGAAGGTGGCCTTCGCGCCGAACCAGCCGTTCGTGGATGGTCTGGTGCTCACGCGCACGACTGGCACGGTCAAGTCCTTCACGGTGTCCGGTACGTCGGTGACCAACGCCCGGATCGATGCCATCACGACGGCGGACGACGCTCTCTACGTGTTGTACCTGATGCGTCAGGAGATCTTCCTCGCCGAGGGGCGTCGCATGGCGGATCTCGGCATGCGCATGCCCGTAGCGCAGACGGAAATCATCGCCAATCCGAAGACGAAGGATGGCGAGGCCTATACCAAGGCGGTCATCCCGACCTTCCTGCCGAAGGCCTTCGAAATGGATGGCTTCACGTACGATCAGACGGCCAAGACGGTCATCATCAAGCACGATGTGAACCGCCTGCTCGTGCAGAACAAGGCGTCTGTCGATGTCCTTCCCTTCCACTGATAGGGCAACACCACCCATGAAGATGAAGGATCGTCGTATGCCGGCGATGCGCGTGGGGGAGCGGGGTGGCCTGTTGGCCACTGCGCTCCTCGCGGCCGCGTCGGTGCTGCACGCGCAGCCTCCCGCCCGCCCGGCGGGACAACCGCCGATGCAGCGCATTACGCAGGTTGGTCCGGGCGCTTCGAACTCGATTACGGACGTGCCGGGGCTCAAGGTCGGTAACTACCAGCGCGCCGACAGCGGGTACCGCTCCGGCACCACGGTCATTCGTACGGAGAAGGGTGCCACGGCGGGGTACAGCCAGATGGGTGGCGCGCCGGGCACCAAGGAAACCGATCTCCTCAAGCCGGGCGGGCAGGTGCGCGCCGTGCAGGCCATCGTGCTGAGCGGCGGCAGTGCCTTCGGCCTCGATGCGGCCACGGGTGTCATGCGCTGGATGGAAGAGCGCAACTTCGGTGTCCCGGTGATGGGCGGTGTCGTCCCCATCGTGCCGGCCGCCATTCTGATGGACCTCGGCCGCGGCGGCAATTTCAAGAAGCGTCCGGATGCCGATTTCGGCTACAAGGCGGCCGATATCGCGACGGGCGATCCGGTGCCGAGTGGACGGTTCGGTATGGGGATGGGCGCCGGCTGGGGGATGGGCACGGCGAGTGTGAAGCTGTCGAACGGGTGGACCGTCGCTGCGATTGTCGGGTTGAACCCGGCCGGTTCACCGATCGACATGCGCACCTGTCTTCCGTATGGCCATTTCCTCGAGCTGGACAACGAATTCAACCTCGTGCAGCCCAAGCCCGAGGAGTGCCAGCAGGCCGCGGCTGGTCGTGGCGGACCGAACGATGGCTCCGACAACGCACCGCGCAACACCACCATCGCGCTCGTCGCGACGGACGCTCCGCTCCTCGATCTTGAGGCCGAGCGTATGGCGCAGATCGCCAATGCCGGTCTCGCCCGATCGATTCGTCCGATTCACGGGATCGGTGATGGCGACACCGTGTTCGGCATGGCGACCACCCCGCCAAGTGGCCAGCTGACGAACGCCGAGCTGCAGGCGGTGTTCAACGCGGCGGCCGATGCGTTGGGCCGGGCGGTGGTGCATGCCACCATCCAGTCGAAGCAGGTCGGGAACAGTCGTGTCGGCTATTGCCAGCAGTATCCGAGCGCGTGCGTCAAGCGCGCTGCCGGGAAGTAGGTGCCCTGCATCATCCCCACCCGCGAGGCGTTGTGACGCGTACGGCTACACGTACACTCGGGGTTGTGACGGCCGCGCTGATTGGTATCAGCGCGGCCGTTGCCGCCATGACCCCCGTGCCGCAGGCACAGGACGGTACACTCGACATCTACTTCATCGACGTGGAGGGCGGCCAGTCCACGCTCATCGTCACGCCGACCAAGGAGTCGATGCTGATCGATGCCGGTTTTCCCGGTGATGGCACCTTCAATTCGAAGCCTGGCGATCCGGCGGTTGCCCGCGATCCGCAGCGGATTCTGGCGGCGGCACGTGACGCCGGGATCTCGCGGATCGACCATCTGCTCGTCACGCATTTCCATGCGGATCATTTCGGCGGCGTGATGGAGCTGGCGCAGCTCCTTCCCATTCGCGAGTTCATCGATCACGGCCCGCCCAGTGCAGCGGCCGATGCCGCCGTACCGGGGACGATGGCGTTGTACGAGGCGTATGCGGCCGTCCGCGCGAAGGCAGCGCATCGTCAGCCGAAGGCCGGGGAGCGACTCCGTTTCGGCGGGATCATTGCCGATGTGCTGGCGAGCGACGGGACGACGTTGCGTACCCCATTCGATGGCGAAGCACGCGTCCCCAATCCGGCGTGCACGTCGGGGGGCGTACCGGCGCAGGAGAAGCTGGAAAATCCCAACTCCACGGCGGTGCGCGTGCAGTTCGGCAAGTTCCGCTTTCTCGACGTGGGGGATCTGAGTGGCCCACCGCTGTACGCGCTGACCTGCCCCGACAATCTGATCGCGCAGGCCGATGTGTATCTCATTGCGCATCACGGCGGCGCCGACGGCTCGGATCCCTCGCTCTTTGCTGCGGTGAAGCCGCGCATCGCGATCTTCAACAACGGCACGCGCAAGGGTGCCCAGGAAGAGACGCTGGCGACACTGCGCACGCTGGGGATTGATGCCTGGCAGTTGCACAAGACGGCGAATCCCGGTGCGGTCAACAATCCGGATGCCCGGATCGCCAATCTCGATCAGAGCACCAGTGCGTGGATCAAGCTGTCGGCGCGCACTGATGGCTCCTTTGTGGTGACGAACGGACGCACCGGCGAGCGCGCCACCTATCCGGCTCCGGCCCGGTAACTCTTCTCCCCGTCGTTTCCGACGGGTTCTCCCGCGATCTCAGGACCTTCCCATGACTGGAACCACTTCTGCCACGTCGCTTGATGCGCTGTGGATGCCGTTCACGGCCAACAAGGCGTACAAGTCGCGGCCGCGCCTGCTGGTGAGTGCGAAGGACATGCACTACCGCTCGGATGATGGCCGCACGATTCTCGACGGCACGGCAGGGCTGTGGTGCGTGAATGCGGGGCATTGTCGGCAGCCGATCATCGACGCGATGATGCAGGCTGCGTCGACGCTCGACTTCGCGCCGAGCTTCCAGATGGGCCATCCGCTGATGTTTCAGCTGGCGGATCGGCTGGCGAAGCTGTTGCCGGACGGCATGGACAGCGTGTTCTTCTCGGGATCAGGCAGTGAGGCGATGGATAGCGCCCTCAAGATCGCCTTGGCCTATCATCAGGCCCGCGGTGAGTCTGAGCGCTGCCTGTTCGTCGGCCGGCAGCGCGGGTATCACGGCGTGGGATTCGGCGGCATTTCCGTGGGTGGGATCGAGAACAACCGGAAGACCTTTGCGAAGCAGCTGCTGCCGCATATCGATCACCTGCCGCATACGCACGACCTCGCGCACAATGCCTTCAGCAAGGGGCAGCCGCAGTGGGGCGCGCATCTCGCGGATGCTCTCGAGGAGCTGGTCGCCACGCATGGCGCTGAACGGATCGCGGCCGTCGTGGTGGAGCCGGTCGCAGGTTCGACGGGTGTCCTCGTGCCCCCCGTCGGGTATCTGCAGCGGCTCCGCGAGCTGTGCACGACGCACGGTATCCTGCTGATTTTCGACGAAGTCATCACCGGATTCGGGCGCGTCGGCGCGCCGTTTGCGGCGCAGGCGTTTGGTGTCACGCCAGACATCCTGACCGTGGCCAAAGGCCTCACGAATGCGGCGGTGCCGATGGGGGCGACGGCCGTGAAGACCTCGATCTACGACACGGTGGTCAACGCCACCGAACGCGGAATCGAATTCTTCCATGGCTACACCTACAGCGGGCATCCGCTGGCGGCCGCGGCCGGTTTGGCCACGCTGGATGTGTATCAACAGGACAACCTGCTGACGCGTGCGGCCACGATGGCGCCGGTGTGGGAGGCCACCATGCACGCGCTGCGCGATGCGCCACACGTGATCGATGTGCGCAACATCGGACTCGTGGCGGGCATCGAACTCGCCCCCCGCGATGGCACGGTCGGGGCCCGTGGGTACGATGTGTTCACGAACGCCTTCCACGAGCAGGATGCACTGATTCGCGTGACCGGTGACATCATTGCACTGTCGCCCCCGCTCATCATCAGCGAAGCGCAGATTCACGAGCTGGCGGGCAAGGTGCGTCGTGCCTTGGAGGCGACGACGTAAGTGCGTGTGTTCCACATGGTCGCGCTGGCCGGCGCGCTCGCGGGATGTCGGATGGCGGTAGCGGTTCCGCCAGCGGTTTCGCTAGCGGTTCCGGTGGCAGGCCCCGCACGTATCGCCGTGATGTCCGCCTTCGACACCGAGTGGCAGGCCCTGCGCGCAGCGGCCACGATCACGGAAACGCGCGTTGTGAACGGTCGCACGTATTACCTCGGTCGTCTTGGTGGGCAGGATGTCGTCCTGCTCCTGAGCGGCGTGAGCATGGTGAACGCCGCCATGACCACGCAGGCGCTGCTCGATCGCATCCCCATTCGCACCATCGTGTT
>JBDKIJ010000140.1:0-2528 GCA_039797155.1 Gemmatimonadota bacterium
GCCGCGGTCGATATACTCCGGTAGGAACCTCCCGGAGTCATCGCGGCTGAGCCCCATGGTCGTCTGCGTGAGATCGTTCGTGCCGAACGAGAAGAACTCCGCCTCCCGCGCGATGTCATCCGCCGTCAACGCCGCCCGTGGCAACTCGATCATGGTCCCCACCAGATAGGGGATCTGTTCGCCCATGATGCCCATGATCTGATCAGCCACACGGCGAATGACATCACACTGATGCCGGAACTCCGCAACATCCGCTACCAAGGGCACCATGATCTCGGGGCGCACGTCCACCCCTCGCCGATACGCTTTCACGGCCGCCTCGAAGATGGCGCGTGCCTGCATCTCGGTTATTTCCGGATACACGATTCCCAAACGGCAGCCACGATGCCCGAGCATCGGATTCGTCTCTCGCAATGCCCCGACGATCCGCGCCAGCTCCTGCCGACTCATGCCCAGCAATTGTGCCAGATGCGATGATTCCTCGCCGCCGTGCGGCAAGAACTCATGCAGCGGTGGGTCCAGGAGACGCATGGTGACCGGACATCCATCCATGGCCTGAAAAATCCCCTCGAAGTCACTGCGCTGCATGGGCAACAGCTTCTCCAACGCACGACGACGCCCCCCTTCATCGCGCGCCACGATCATCTCCCGCATGGCCGTGATGCGGTCGCCTTCGAAGAACATGTGCTCCGTTCGGCAGAGTCCAATCCCTTCTGCACCGAAATTGCGTGCGACGCGCGCATCATGCGGGGTATCGGCGTTCGCCCGCACCTTGAGCGTCCGCACCTCGTCTGTCCACGTCATCAACTTCCCATATCGCTGGTAGAGCGGCGACTCTGACGGCGGCAGGGCTCCTTGGACGACGCGCAGTACTTCGCTTGGCTGCGTGGGCAGGTCGCCCTGAAAAACCCGGCCAGTGCCACCATCAAGCGTCAGCCACTCGCCTTCAGTGACCACCACGTCGCCCAAGGTCATGCTCCGTTGATCGGCAGCGATTTGCAGCGCCGTACACCCCACGATCGCGCATTTCCCCATGCCACGTGCCACCACGGCCGCATGACTCGTCATGCCGCCACGCGCGGTCAATACCGCACGCGCCGCCACGATACCGTGGAAATCCTCCGGCGTGGTTTCCTCACGCACCAGCACCACCTGCTCACCATCGCGATGGCGCCGCTCGGCCGTGTCCGGATCGAACACCACCACACCGCTGGCAGCGCCGGGGCTCGCCGGAAGTCCGACGGCAATCGGCGTCGCACGTGACGACGTGCTGATCACGCGGTGTAGCAGCTGATCCAATTGGGCTGGCTGAATGCGCTGCAAAGCCTCACGTGGCGTGATCAGCTCCTCCTCCACCATGTCCAGCGCGATGCGCAGCGCGGCGGGGGTGGTCCGTTTGCCGGTACGCGTCTGCAGCAGATACAACGTGCCGCGCTCCACGGTAAACTCGATGTCCTGCATGTCACGGAAGTGCCGCTCGAGCGTGTCTTGCAGCACCAGCAGGTTCTCGTATGCGCCAGGGAGCTTGGTGGCCATTTCGTCGAGATGTAGCGGCGTGCGGATGCCAGCCACGACATCCTCCCCCTGCGCGTTCACCAGAAACTCGCCGTACAGCCGCCGCTCACCGGTACTGGGATCACGTGTGAACGCCACACCGGTGCCGGAATCCTCCCCCATATTGCCGAACACCATGGCCATGATGTTCACGCCGGTCCCCATGTCGTGCGGAATCCCGTTCACCTTGCGGTAGTCCACGGCTTTCTTGAGCGTCCAGCTCTTCCACACGGCTTCAATCGATCCCCACAGTTGCGCGTGCGGGTCCATCGGGAAATCGGCACCAGTCACGCTGCGTACGATCTGCAGGTATTCACCCACCAGCGTTTGCAGCGCTTCGACGGTAAGGTCACTGTCGTTTACGGCACCGGTGGTGAGCTTCTTCATGTGCAGCGCCTGCTCGAAGCGGCTGACCGGGACGCCCAGCACGACGTCGGCATACATCTGCACGAAGCGCCGGTAGGCATCGAAGGCAAAACGCGGATTACCGGTGCTAGTAGCCAGCCCCTGAACGGTCTCCGTGTTGAGGCCGAGGTTGAGTACCGTCTCCATCATCCCGGGCATGCTCACGGCACCACCGGACCGCACCGATACCAGCAGCGGATTCGCGGCGTTGCCGAAGCCCTTGCCGGTGCTCTGTTCCAGACGCTGCAGCGTCTCGTCCACGGCGGTGCGTAGCGCATCGGCGATGTCGCCGTCATTCAGGTACCGCATGCACTCGGCGGTCCCGATCGTGAAACCGGGCGGCACGGGGACGCCGAGATTGGTCATCTCGGCGAGGTTCGCCCCTTTGCCGCCAAGTTCGCGCTTCATTTCCCGCGTGCCGTCTGCCGTGCCATTACCGAAGTACCAGACAGAACGTGACACGGGAGACTCCTTGCGAGGTGTGGAGGTCAGCCGACTCCTGCGCTCCCTCCGGCGCGCAGCAGTTCGGGTTCGGACGGGATCGCGGTGGGATACCGGCCGGAGAAGCA
>JBDKIJ010000141.1:0-3872 GCA_039797155.1 Gemmatimonadota bacterium
GGTGGTGGCGCATCACGCGGCGCGTGATGATCGTGGTGAGTGCGCTGAGCGTGCTGACCACCCCCTTTTGGGCCCCACCGGCGCTGTCGCGGCTCGCGTTCTTTCACGTGCGGCGTGTCGAATTTGAGGGGATTCGTCATGCGAAACCGGGTGAGCTGACGGCGCTGCTACAGCTCGATACGCTGCAGTCCGTCTGGCAGCCGCTCGAGCCATTAGTGGCGCGCATCACCGTGCATCCCCTGGTCGCAGACGCGCAGATCGAACGGCGCTTCCCGGCGACCCTCTTGGTGTCGGTTACGGAAAAGGACCCGGTCGCGCTGGCGCCGGATCAGGGGCGGCTCGTCCCGGTCGATGCAGACGGTCGGGTACTCCCGATTGATCCGGCCGCCATCGATGTCCCGCTGGCCGGGCAGGCCGATTCCACCCTGATGCGGTTGCTCGACGGAATCCGTCGCTCGGATCCGTCGCTGTACGCCCGCGTCACGACCGTCGATCGGATCGGCGCCGACGAATTCCGCGTCGCCCTTGGGGCGCTGCGAGTTCGCACCCGATCCGACGTGACCGTAGCGCGCTTCAAGGACATATTACCTGTGGAGGCCGACCTCGCCCGCAGCCGACTGCGAGCGACCGAGCTGGATGTGCGCTTCCGTGACCAGGTGATTGCCCGACTCCCATGACCGCTGCTCCCATCGTCGTTACCCTCGATATCGGTACCGCCCACACCACTGCGCTCGTGGCGGCGGTGCAGGGAGATGCGCGATCGTCGCGGCTGCAGATCCTCGGCCTCGGGGACGTGCGGACGCAGGGGCTGCGTCGCGGGGTCGTCTCGAATATCGAGGAGGCCACCGCGTCCATTCGTGGGGCTGTCGACGAGGCGTGCCGCATGGCCGGTGTGAGTGCCACCGACCTCTACGTCGGGATCGCGGGAGAGCATGTCCGGACGATGACCTCCTCCGGTGTGGTCGCCATTAGCGGCGAGGAAATCACGCGCGCCGACGTCGAGCGGGTCAACGAGGTCGCGCGCGCGATGTCGATTCCGCAGGATCGCGAGCTGCTGCACGCCATTCCGCAGGAGTACCGCGTCGACAAGGCCGACGGCATCCGTGATCCCATCGGCATGATCGGGACGCGCCTCGAGACGGAGATGTATCTCGTCACGATCGGCGCGTCGCCGGCGATGAACCTGCGGAAGGCCATCGAAAAGGCCGGCTATCGTACCCGCGAATTGGTGCTCGAGCCGCTCGCCTGCGCCTTCTCCGTGCTCACCGACGAAGAAAAGGAACTGGGCGTGCTGCTGGTGGAGTTGGGGGCCGGCACCACCGATCTCGCCGTATTTCTCGAGGGTAAGATCCGGCACATCGGCACGCTTCCCTTCGGTGGCAACACCGTCACGAGCGATCTGGTGCAGGGGCTCGGCGTCACGCAGCACGACGCGGAAATGCTCAAAGAGGCGTATGGGTGCGCCTATGAGCCGCTGATTGACCCGGAGCAGGTCATCGCCATGCCTGCCTCAGGCAATCAGGGCGAGCGCCATCTGTCGCGCGAGCTGATGACGCACATCATCCATCAGCGCATGGATGAACTGTTCGAGAAGCTGCAGCGCGAAGTGCTGCACGCCGGGTTCGGTGGCAAGCTCAACGCCGGGCTGGTACTGACCGGTGGTGGCGCGGCGCTGCTCGGCGTCAGCGAATTGGCGGCCGATGTCTTCGGGCTCGGTGTGCGCATCGGGGTCCCCGGTGATCGACTCGACGGACTCACGGAATCGGTCGACCATCCACGCTTCGCGACGGTCACCGGATTGGCGCTGCACGCGGCGCGAACTGGTGCCCAAGGCGGGGCGGTGCTCCGACGGGGACGTGCAGGCGCCGGCGCCGGGGTGGGCACGCTTACCACCAAGGTGAAGACCTGGCTGCAGGAGTTCTTCTGAGCAGGACGAGGGCTGCCAGCCGGTAGTATTCAGGAGGGGCGTGTCAGATCAGCCGATCGCTCGGCCGATGTGAACGCCCCTCGGTCGTTGTGCGTAATGCGGTCATCGATTCGTACCCCTCCCGGAGAAGCTGTGGCCTCTGAGTATCCCCTCGTTCGTGCGATCCGCCGGTCGTCGCAACGTCTTGCCCTTGGCATGGCGGCGGCACTCCCCCTCCTGGCGGTGCCAGACCGCGCCATCGCCCAGCAGCGTTCTCTCGAGACGCGTGATCCTCGGCAGGCGCAGGATTCCACCTTCGCCAAGGCCTACACCGAGTGGACGGTGAATCCCCGGCATGGCAGTCCCCTGGTTGATCATCTCCCGCTGGTGCCGGGGATCCCGACGCCCCGCGAGGTGCTGGGCTATCACATCGGCGCGCCGCGCACGCTCACGTACTATGCGGACCAGCTGAAGTACTACCGAGCGCTTGCCAAGGCGTCACCGCGCGTGCGGATCGAGACCATCGGGCGTTCCGATGAGGGGCGCGAGCTGGTCGTGGTCTGGATCTCGAGTGAAGCGAACCTGCAGCGACTCGAACAGAACCGGAAAAATCTCGCGCGCATTGCCGATCCACGCGCGATGAAGGATGCCGAGGTCCGGGCGCTCCTCGCACAGACGAAGCCGCACTATCACCTCATGGGCGGCTTGCACAGCGGGGAGACCGGCCCGTCGGAGATGCTGATGGAGCTGGCGTATCGCCTCGCGACCGAGACGTCGCCGCTGGTCAGTCAGATCCGCGACGAACTCTACGTGTCGATCACGCCGGCAGCCGATGCCGATGGGCGCGATCGTAACGTCGACTGGTTCAAGCGCAACCTGATGTTGGCGCAGCCCACGGTTACGGCGCAGGCGCCAAGTGCCGCCGCGCCGAATGACACCACGCGACGCGCACCGGCGCCGTTACCCGAAGGGCGCAATACTCCAGGCGGTGCGGTGCCGTATTGGGGGAAGTACGTCTACCATGACAACAATCGCGACATCAACATCAAGCTGGTGCAGATGCGCGCGATCGTGGACTGGTACTTCACGGCGTTCCCGCCGATCATGCATGACCTGCATGAGGCACAGCCGCTGCTCTATACGTACACCGGCGGCCCGCCGCAGAATCCGAACCTCGATCCGATCCTCTTCGCCGAGTTGCCCTGGTTCGGCAACTGGGAAATGGCACAGCTCACCAAGTGGGGCATGCCCGGTGTCTACACCCATGCCTTCATGGATGGATGGTCCCCCGGATACCTCGGCTCGGTTGCGTACAATCACAACGGGCTGATGAAGATGTACGAGACGCAGTCGGGGCGCGATCTCGACAGTGCCGCCATCGCGAATGCGCGACGGGGCGCCGCGACGGGCACGGCGCCGGCTGGCGGCGGATTCGGGGGGCGCGGCGGCGCGGTCCCGACAGGACGGGGCGGGGCGCAGGAGCGCGAGTGGTATCGGGGCAATCCGATCGGCTTCAACGACATTGCCACGTTCACGCGCCGCTCGAATGCGAACTACATGCAGACCGGCGTGCTGAGCGCGCTACAGCTGGCCAGCATGTTCCCGCAGACCGTGCTCGAGAACTTCTACATCAAGACCCGCAACAGCATCGAGGAAGGGAAGAACAAGGCGCCGTACGGCTTCGTCATCCCGGTGCAGCGTGACATGACCCGGGTCGCAGAATTCGTGAATCTGCTGCGTGTGCAGCGCATCGAGGTGGGGCAGGCGACGCAGCCCGTGAAGGTGGGGAACACCACGTATCCGGCCGGTTCATACGTCATCAAGCGCGATCAGCCGTACGGTCGGCTCGCCAAGAACCTCCTGGAGCGGCAGCAGTATCCCGATGCGCGGCTCAACACGTACGACGACAGCGGATGGAGCATGGGCTTCGCCATGGGCGTCGACGTGGTCGAAGTGGCCGATTCAA
>JBDKIJ010000142.1:0-3619 GCA_039797155.1 Gemmatimonadota bacterium
GCATGAACACGGCGACCAGGCCGAGCACGAGCAACACGCCGAGCGCCGCAAGGGCAACGACCGGCTTCGGGTTCTGCTGAATCTTCCCCAAAAGGTCGGTGGGCGCCTGCTCCGCTGCCTCCGTCGCTGCGACGGCCGGCATATCGAAGGGCGCGCTCACCACCGAGATCATGTCGCCACGCAGCGAGTCGACGCCGAGCGCGTTGCGCACGAGCGATTCGATACGGACCAGTTCTTCCGGCGTCCGCGCGGTAACGACCGGCGTCGGCGGCACCTGCGCGGTGCTGTCGGCGGCGGGGATCGTGACCTTGTCGGCGATGAGCACGGCGACCGTGAGCTTCTTCACGTTGCCGATCGCGCCGCTGAAGTTTTCGACGCTCTTGGTGTTTTCGTACGATGCGGCCGTGGTGCTGTACGCGGCGCCCTGCTGCGGGGTGCTCGGCGTGACTTCGGCCTTCTGCTCCGTGGCGAGCGCCTGGCGCTCCGGGTCCACCGCCTGCACGGTGCGCTCGACCTTGTCGAAGTTGATCGACGCGGCGACCTGTACGCGCGCGTTGCCGGCACCGACGAGGCTCATGAGGAGCTTGTCGGCCTTCTGTTCCATGTACGTTTCGACTTCGCGCTGTACCGCGAGCTGACGGCTCGAGAGGCCGGCGAGCGAGCCTTCGTCCTGCATGGTGAGCGCTTCGCCGCGCTCATCGACGATCGTGACGCGCTCCGGCTCGAGGCCACCGACGCTGCTGGCGACGAGGCTCGCGATGCCGCGCACGACATCATCGCTGGGGCGCGAGGCGCCCTGCATGGCGAGGGTGACCGAGGCCTTGGATGGGCGCTCGTTTTCCTTGAAGAGCTGGTCGTCTTCGAGCGCGAGGTGCACCTGCACGCTCTTCACATCCTTCATCTTGCCGATGGTGCGCTCGAGTTCTCCCTCGAGGGCGCGGCGGTAGTTCACCTTCTGGGTGAAGTCCGTCATCCCCCAGGTCGGCTTGTCGAACAGTTCGAGCCCCGGCTGGCCGCCATTCGGAATCTCGCCGGCGGCGAGATCAACACGAGCGCGCGCCAGGTCGGCGCTTCCGACCATGATCGTAGTGCCGGTCGCGTCGAGTTCGTACGCGATCCCCGACTCCGTCAACTTGTCGGTCATCGTCTTGACGTTTTCGACCGGCACGTTGGCGTAGAGGGGGACCATCGTCGGGCGCGTGGCCCATTGCGACACGCCGAAGACGGCGGCGGTGACGATGACACCGACGGCGATGATCGCGGCTTGGCGACCGCCACCGAGGCGGCCCATGAGGGAGTCGAGCAGGGGATTCATCGGTCGGATCAGGATTGCATGCTGATGACGCTGCGGTAGGCCTCAACGACCTTGTTCCGCAGTTCGATCATCATGTCGAGGGCGATACCCGCTTCTTCCTGCGCGGCCATCACCTGATGGAGTTCCACATTTTCGCCATTGGCGAAGGCTTGCACCATCTCACTGGCATTGTCACGGGTCGCGGAGACTTCGTTGACGACGCGCGTGAGCGTGTTGCCGAACGAATTCTCGCCGGTGCCGACCGGCACCTGCTTCGTCAGGCCGCGATCCTGCCCGAATTCGGGGAGGGCACGGGTGAGGAGGTCGAGACGCGTCTGCATGGGTGGGATGAGTGGAGGCGAGCGGAGAGGTCGGACTTAGGCGCGAACGTCGAGACGGATACCGCGAGCCGCGGGAGGCACCGGGTTGGTGACGTCCTTGATGCGGCTGTAGGTGAGCGGGCCGAGGGCGGCGGTCTTCGCGAAGAAATTCCGCTCTTCGGTGGTCAACACGCTCCAGAGCGCCGGGTCGGTACCGGCCGGCGCTTCGGCGGGGACCACGCTCTGCGGCGTGGCTTCGCCGACGATCGGCGTCTGCGGCTTGAGCGCGGCGGCCTGATTGGCCTTGGCGAGGGTGGCGCGATCGATCCCCTGCCGCGCCTGATTCGCCTGCTCGGCGCCCGTCTGCTGCGCGCGCGCGGCGTCGGTGCTGCCGGGCTGCGGGCGCATGGCGCCGTAGCTCGAAGGCAGGTTGGAGGAGAGGCCGTTGATGCTCATGGTCGGGACGTCGGTGGGTCAGCGAGTGAAGTGGGCGGCGGGCGGGGCGTCGCGGGTCGGAGAGGAGGAGGAGTGACCTCGCGCCGCCCCGGTCCCGCCGCGGTGTCTTAGCAGGTTCTTAGATATCGAGGGCGGCGCGGAGCATGGTTTTGGCGGTCTGGAAGACCGCGGCGTTCGCTTCATAGATGCGTTTCGCATCGAGGAGCTTCACCAGTTCCTGCGTTGTATCGACGTCGGGGTAGCGGACGTAGCCGTTGGCGTCGGCGTCGGGGTGGCCCGGTTCGTAGACCAGGCGGCCTTCGCCCTGGTCTTCGGCGATGCCGGCGACGCGGACGCCGTATTCACCCGAGAGGGTGCTGGACGGGTCGGCCGAGTTGGGGATGACCGGGACCGTGATCGCGCGGGGCGCGTCTTCGGTGACCGGGACATCAAAGGCTGGGGATCCGAAGACGCCGCGGCCGGCGGTGGCGGGGGAGCCGAGGACTTCGGCGGCCGGGGCGCCCGGGTTGAACATCGCGGTGGCCGAGGAGGCGGACTGCAGCACGACCTCGCGCCGCTTGTATGGCTGGCCGTCTGCACCGCGGGTGACGTCGGCGTTGGCGATGTTCTGGGCAATGGTTTCCATGCGCTGGCGCTGGGCGCTGATGCCGCTGGCGGCGATGCCGAGGGAGCGGAACATCGGGCGGATGGTGGCGCCGCCGGGGATGGGGAGGAGCGCCGGCATGCGGATCGGGTTGATCGGCATCAGGCGTTACCCCCGCCCTTGATGGCGGTGCGCAGGGAGGAGTAGGTCTTTTCGAGGAGGCGCGAGGTCGCGAGGAAGCGGAGCTGCTCGTCGGCCAGGGCCGTCATTTCTTCTTCCACGTTGACCGGGTTCACATTGGCCTGAGCGGCGCCGGCCTTGGCTTCGAGGGAGAAGCCGTCGCCGTTGTTCAGGGTCGCCTTGGAGACGCGATCGGCGATGCCGCGGGACCGCTCGACGCTCTTGTCGAGCGCTCCTTTGAGCGGTGAGGCGTTGGTAGTGCGATCGATGAGTCCGAAGAGCATGGTGAGGTCCCGGGGTGAGAAAGCGAGGTGATCCGGGGCCGGGTAGAAGCAAGGGTCGGGCCAGAATGGTTGAGGTTGGTGGCGAATGGATGAGGATGGTTGTTAAGTCACTTATTTAGAATGACTTACAAATGTCTATCAGCCTTCAGGATCTGAAGGATTTACGCCATGGGAGGCTTTGGAAAAACGGAGACCGGCAGGAATTTCCTGCCGGTCTCTGGTGATTTCAGGAGTCGAGCGCATGTGGGTCGAATGCGGCAAAACGTGCTGCTGGGGTCAGGGTGTATGGTTTCCGGTCGCCCCCCTTCAGGTAGTGCTTGTCGACCAGCCTGCCAATGATCTGGGAGAGTCGTTGGGCGGAGCTGACTCCGACCGCGCCGAAGTCGCGTGCGCGGATAGACTGGGTCGTGCGCACGTGCTGCAGAACGTGTCGTTCTCCGTCCGTGAGGCGCCCGGGATGGAGCTGGGCGAGGCCCCACTCGCTCAGGAGTTGGCGGGACAA
>JBDKIJ010000143.1:0-4160 GCA_039797155.1 Gemmatimonadota bacterium
CTCCCTGCTACCGCATTGAGTGGCCTGGTTAATCGATCGGTATGTGCTTCGCATACCCCAGCACCGTCTCCGCCCGCTTCGACCGCACCAACGGAAACAGCAGCTGGTGATACCACCGCTCCTGCCCATGCCGACGGTCGTCCTTGAGCCCATACGCCGGCGGATACTGCCGCGTGATACGCGCCGTGCCGAACAGCACATCCCAGAAGAACAACAGGTTCCCGTAGTTCCCCTCGTATAACCCGATGCCATCATCCTGCGTGAGCGCATGATGCGCATAATGCGTGGCCGGCGTGGAAATCGTCCGTTCCAGCACCCATGCCAACGGATGCAGCACGCGGTACTTGTACAGCCACTGGTCCCATCGCACCGCCGAGTGCGCACCGATGATCACCAACAGCTTCACGACGCTGTACCACACGAACGTCCAGCCGAAGCCCATGTAGAGCAGCGCACCGCCGAACCAGAGCCCGGGCATCATGGCGTAGTAGAACAGATTGTTGCGATATACCACTCGCACGCTCATGTACGACGCGCTGTGATGCGCCCGGTGTAGCGGCCACATCACCGACGTGTGTGACAGCCGGTGCCACCAATACTGCGTGAGATCATCGGCAAGCAGCAGCGTACCGATCATTGCCCACACGGGCCAATCAGCCCAGGCGTCACGCATCTCGGGCATGAGCCACGCGCACAAGGCACGGGACGAGGCAAACACGCTCCCCGACACCAAGGGGAACATGATCCCCACCGCCACGTCGAGGTGGTTGTCTTCCGTTCCCGCTTCCTTGGCGAAAAACTTTCCGATGAATACTTCGGCCAAGCCGAAGGCCAGGAAGATCGACGTAACGGCGAGCAGCTGAACTGCCTGAAGATCTTGGGGCATACGGAAAGCTTTCAGCGGGTCCACGACAGAACAAGGCGGAACGCACGAGGGCTGAAGAGCGTCATCGCTCTCCAGCCCTCGCCATCCCCCAGGTGACGGCCGATGTTCTTCAGATCAGCCGGTCGACCTTTGTCATCACTTAGAGGCTGTACCCCACGCGCGCGTACAGGAAGCGGCCGTTGAAGCCGAACGGCGACAACCCGGAATACCGATAGATGCCGAACGTACCCTGACCGCTGTAGTTCGCCGACACGCTGCCGAGGTCGGTGATCTGGTCGGGATACACATCGAACAGGTTGTCGATACCAAGCGTGACCTGCGTCCGCTTCATCACCTTGTAGGCGGCGCTGATGTCGGTGATGAACTTGGGCGACAGCTCGAGATCGGGGACCTGACGCGCCGTTCCAGTCGCGAGCGCCTGACGACCCGTGACCGCACCGAAGCGCTGCCCACGCAGGTTGAGCGACAGATCGCCCCGCTCGTAGCCGAGCGAGCCCAGCAGGTTATTGCGCGGCTGACCGACTTCGATACGACCGCGTTCGGCGCGCCCGAACAGCACTTCGTTCAGGTTGCCAAGCTGCGGCGGCGTGTTCACCACCACCTCCGTCACCCGCGTCTGGTTCTTGTTGAAGCCGGACGTGAGCTTGATGACGCCGTTTTCCTTGAGGTCGATGCCGTAGTTGAGCACGACGTCGAGACCATTCGTCTCGGTGTTGATCGCGTTCGTGAAGTAGCGGCCACCACCGATACCGGTGAAGCCATTCTGCACGAAGAAGTTGATGATACCGGAGCCAGTGAAGTTCTCCGACAGCACGATACGATCGGTGATCTTGATGTTGTAGTAGTCGGCGGTAAGCGTGAGGCTCTTCGACGGCTGCACGGTGACGCCGGCGCTCAGGTTGAGCGAATTTTCCGGCTTGAGTGGGCGCGACCCGAGCAGCTGCGCTTCCTTGCTGGCGACCGGGAGCGTCTTGATGTCGACGGGCAAGCCGTTGATGAACGTGGTGGCCGTCGACGTGAAGTAGTTCTGCTGCAGCGACGGCGCACGGAAGCCGGTCGCCACGGCGCCGCGCAGCGCGAACTGCTCCACGGGCGCAAAGCGCGTCGAAAGCTTGCCGGTGGCCTTGGAGCCGAAGTCGCTGAAGTTCTCGAAGCGCGCTGCGGCGCCCACCAGCCACTTCTTCGTCAGATCGCTTTCGAGATCGAGATACGCGGCCGACGCCGTGCGCGACTTGTTCGTCGCATCCGCCGGCGCGAAACCGGGGAACACCTGCGAACCAACGAGCGCGATGGTGGTCTGTCCCGCGGCGTTGCGAACCGGCTGGCCATTGATATCCAGCACCGGAATCCGTCCGTTCACCCAGGACGCCTCCTCACCTTGCTGGATCTCGTACCCTTCCCAGCGGAACTCCGCACCACTCGACACGCGCAGCGGCTTGCCGCTCATGTCGAATTCGCGCGTGACATCGAAGTTCGTGAGTGCCTGTCCGAAGCCAAGCGTGCCGGCATCGAACACCGTCGGGCTGCTGAGTCCCATCGAGGCGTTATTCGAATTCGAAATGATGAACTGGAAGCTGTTGGTGCCGTACACCTGGCTCAGATCCCAATCCCATCCGGCCTTCGTGCCCTTGGCGCCGACGCCGAACGACAGGTCGTTGATGTTCGATTCGATATTCGGCAGGAAGCCGTCCGGGTGGATCTTCGCCACGACCTGTGCCGTCTGCAGCGGCCGACGGAAGAAGCCGGTGGAGCGGCCATCGCGGACCCCGAAGGAGCCGAAGGCATAGAGCTGCAGGTTTTCGCTGATGTTCTGCGCCGCGTTGATCATGCCGACGAGGTCGGCGGTCGCCGCGTCACCCGACCAATGCGTGCTCCGGCGGGCCGTCGCTTCACGCGGGTCACCGGCGAGGTACTGCTGCCGCGGATCGTCGAAGGCGCGATTCGTCATCGCGCGGTTGCGCCATTCGATGCCGGCGTGGACGTAGCTGCCGTTCCCCCAGCTGATGCCGTGATCGGCGCTCACCGTGGTGTTCGTGCCGTCCTGACGCTTGCCGAGCCCCGGAACATCCGTGTTGAACTGACCGGTTTGCGTGGACACGCTGCCGGCGCTCGCACCCTTCAGGATGATATTGATGACACCGGCGATGGCGTCGGAGCCGTACTGCGCGGCCGCACCGTCACGCAGGATTTCGATGCGATCGATCATCGACGCCGGAATGGCGTTGATGTCGACCGCCGACGTGCCGCGGCCGATCGTGCCGTTGTTGTTGATGAGGGCGCTGGTGTAGCGGCGCTTGCCGTTGACCAGCACGAGCGTCTGGTCCGGCGCGAGACCGCGCAGCGTGGCGGGGCGCACGTGGTCCGTACCGTCAGCGACGGCGGGACGCGGGAAGTTGAACGAGGGCGCCGCGGCCTGGAGCATCTGCGCCGTTTCGACGCGCCCCGTCGCGCGCATTTCCGAGCTGTTGATGACGTCAACCGGCACGGGGCTCAACACCACCGTGCGCTCACCACCACGGGAACCGGTGACGGCGACCGCTTCGAGCTGCGTCGTCGACTTCTCGAGGGTGAAGTCCTTCGTGACCTTGCCGCCCGCCGTCACCGTGATGCTGGCGGTCTGTCCGGCGTAGCCGAGCATGCGCACGCGCAGCTCGTAGGTGCCGGGGCGCAGGGCGAAGCGGTACGTCCCGTCCGCGCGGGTGATGCCACCGATCTGCGTCCCGACCACACCCACCGAGGCGCCCTGAATGGCACCGGACGCGTCACTGACTTTGCCTTCCACCGTCCCGGTGGCTTGGGCGTGCACCACCGAGGCATTCACCAGCAATGCCGAGAGAAGGGGAAGCAGTCGGGTGGACCACGCGGACCTGCTTCGACGTACCGATGCTCGCATGCGAATCGCTCCGGAGAGGGGGGAGTCGTGCATCCTATGGGATAAACGGATGCCCTATTTTCCCCCTCCCCGTGCGATTCCGCAATGTTACGGCGTGATCGGCTTCGGCTCGGGCCCTTCCTTCTTGCTCCGCCGGATCTCCGGGACCCCCGCCGCCTTCAGCTTGGCATTCACCTTGGGCAGGGTCGTCGTGATCACCCGCTCCATCTTGGCCAGTTCGCCATCGGTTTTGGGGGCCAGCACCGTCCAGACGTCGTACGCCTGCTTCGCCGGGCGCCGCTCGCCACTCATGATGAAGCCCATCAGCCCGCCCAGCTGATCGTTCAGGCGGATCGGGAAGTTGAGCGGATCCTGCCCGCTCTGGTTCTTGGTCTGGTACAG
>JBDKIJ010000144.1:0-7080 GCA_039797155.1 Gemmatimonadota bacterium
AGCGGCTCGCATTGCAGGGGTACCACCACATGCTGGCTGGCCGCCAATACACGGCGCGTAACTGCTCCCAACCCGGGCGGCGTATCCACGACGACGACATGGCACCGTTCGCGTGCGATGGCGAGAAGCTCCGCCAAGACCGGACTTTCGCCAACCGTCTGCTGAAAGGCGCTATGATCGGCCAGGTCGCTGACACTGCCGGCCAGTATCACCCGAAGCCACGGGAGGGCGGTGGGCAGGATCACTTCCCGCAACGCGCGCTCCCCGCGGATGTAGTCATCGAAGCCGATGGTTGGATGACCGGGGCGCAAGCCGACGCCATAGCGGACCGATCCTTGAGGGTCGGTGTCGATGAGCAGCGTCTTGAGGCCGCGTCGCGCGAACGCCACCGCCAGATTGACGGCGGTCGTGGTCTTGCCGACGCCGCCCTTCTGGCTCACGATGGAAAGCACCCGCCCCACGTCAGCCCTCGGTGCCGGTGTCGTCGAGCGCCGGCTCACCGGCACCCTGAATCGCGTCGAGTGTCCGCGCGGCATGCGCGCGGAAGCGCTCCGTCTCCGCACCATCTGGCGCCGTCTGGAGATACGCGTCCAGGTGCGTGGCGGCCTGTTCCGCGTCGCCCTTCTTGAGCAGCAGAAACGCGAGACCGTAGTGCGCACCGGACAAGGTCGGATCCAATTGCAGCGCACGACGATAGGTACGAATCGCCTCGTCCGGTTGCCCCGTCTTCGAGTAGGCGATCGCGACGTTTTGCAGCACGCGCAGATCGTCCGGGCGTTCGCGAAGCGCCAGGCGATACGACGTCAGCGCGTTGGCGAAATCGCCGCGCGCCTCGAGGTCGAGCGCCTCCGCCAGAAAGTCGGGCTGGCGCGAATCGCGTCCGGACGAACCGCCCATCAGGCGACGCCACCAAGTCATGAGCCCAACTTATCGGCCTGCGAGCACTGCTACAAGCGGAAGCGGGCGACGACGGCCGCGTGCATGCCAGACGATTGGCGAACCGCCTCCGGGCCGGCTACACTCCCATCAGCACGTCCTTTCACGCCCCCACCCAATCGAGGAGGCACCATGCCCACTGTGCAGCCCTATGCGCCGGATCCATCGAAAGGTGTGCTGGTCGTCGATTGGCCGCTCTTCGGTGAGCTGTCCCGCGCGCTGGCGATTCGCGTGGCGCGTGAGTGGAACCCTGAGCTGGTCGTCGGGATCGCCACGGCGGGGGTGGTGCCGGGGGCTGCGGTCGCAGCCATTCTCGACGTGCCGTTTCATTCGATCGTGATTTCCCGACGGTTCAGCACCGAACAGGTGCGCGAGACCCCGGCCATTTTCGGGGCGGCTCCGGCTGAGGTGCGTGGACGGCGTGTGCTGATCGTCGACGAGACCTGTGATTCCGGTCAGACCATGCGCCTCGCTCTCGGCGCGATCGTGAATGGCGGCGCAACCGAGGTGCGCACGGCCGTCAGCTTTCGCACCGGTTCCTATGTGCCGGACTACCACGCACTCGCCACGGAGGCGATGATCGTTTTGCCGTGGGATCGGGAAATTTTTCGGGATGGGGAGTTGCACCCCAATCCCAAGTACGACGGGCTGGTCTAGCGTCCGTCGGCCATGCGCTTACAGCGCGGCGGCCGCCTCGTCGTAGGGCACGCCGCGCCCCATTGCGGCCCATACATGATCGAGTACGTCGACTGAGCCGAGCAGGAATCGGCAGTGGCCGGGCACCGCGTTCCCTTCGACTTCAAGTACCGCGATCGGCGCGTCCGCCAAGCAACCGAAGAAACCGGCAAAGAGCCCGGTCGTTACGAGGCAATGTCCCGAGGGAATGCCCGCCTCGGTCCAGTCGAAGGCATCGATGACCACCACGGCGTCGCTCAACTGCGCCAGCTCGATCCGTCCCCAGCCGTTGATGTGGAAGAAGGCTTCGGCCAGCGGCGCGAATCGTTCGTCCGACAGGTCACCGGGAGCGGCTTCGCCCTGTTCCGTCAGCCAGCTGGCGAATTGCTCGTACATGGCCAGTCCCGCCGCATAACCGGCATCGCGCACCGCGTCGATGGGGAGCGATGGGGTCCCGGACGCCGCCTGTACCGCGCCGCGCAAACTGGAAAAGAAGGCCAGTGGCACCGTCACAGGGCGGTTCGCGTCGGCCAAGGGGGATTGAGCGCTCGTCATGTTCCGATGACGCTCGCCCACAACGGGGCGCCCGTCAAGCGGGTTCGCCCTCAATCCGACGGCGGAGCGTCGCCTCGTCAATGACCTCGACCCCAAGCTCGCGCGCCTTGTCGAGCTTGCTTCCCGCCTCGTCGCCTGCCACCAGGAAGGTGGTCTTTTTCGAGACGCTGCTGGCAATGCGTCCGCCAGCCCGTTCGATCAGGGCGGTGGCCTCTCCCCTCGACAGTGACGGGAGGGTGCCCGTCAGGACAATGGTCGCCCCCGTCAACGGGCCGTCGGCTTGCACGGCATTCGGTTCATCCGTGCGCACCCCGCGCATCCGCAGCCGGGACATCAACTGCTGCGACGACGGGTCGGCGAAATAGGTGGCGACCGAGGCGGCGATAATCTCGCCAATCCCGCGCACGGCGCCCAGCTCCGTGGCGCTCGCGGCCATCAGGGCATCGAGCGATCCGAAGCGGCGCGCCAAGAGCTGTGCCGCCTGCGCGCCGACGTGGCGAATGCCCAGCGCGAAGAGCAGGCGCGAAAATGGTTGCTGCTTCGCTGCCGCGATGGCCGCCACGAGATTCTCGGCACTCTTCTGCCCGAAGCGCTCCAAGGCGACCAACTGCTCGATCGTCACATCAAACAGATCGGCGACATCATGGACATAGCCTGCCGCGAGCAGCTGCTGAATGCGCGCGTAACTCAGCCCGTCGATGTCCATCGCGTCCTTGCTCGCAAAGTGCACGAGCCCTTCCAACTGCCGTCCGGGACAGGCGACATTCGGGCAATAGGTCGCGACATCGTCGCCATACCGCACGACGGACGTGGCACAGCGAGGGCAGTGGGTCGGCAGCTGAAATGGGCGCTCGCTTCCGTCGCGCTTCTCGGGGACGGGGCCCAGCACGTACGGAATCACATCGCCGGCCCGCACCACCTGCACCCAATCCCCCTCACGCAAATCCTTCGCGGCGATCTGATCGGCGTTGTGCAACGAAGCGAAGGTGACGGTGGCACCGCCCACCTCCACCGGCTCGAGCACGGCGAAGGGCGTGAGCACCCCGGTGCGCCCCACATTCACATCGATACGCTGCAGCCTGGTTACGGCCATGTCGGGGGCGAACTTTCGCGCGATCGCCCAGCGTGGCGTGCGATCGTTGCGAATGCCGAGTTCGTCCTGCAGGGCCAGATCGTTCACCTTCACGACGCCCCCATCGATCGCGAAGCCGAGCACGGCCCGTGTTTCATTCTCGATCGTGTGCGCCCAGATCGCGACATCGGCCATGGTGGCGCACCGCTGTCGATGCGGCGCCACCGGAATCCCCCAGTGCGCGAGTTGCTCGAGGAGCTCCCATTGCGTGCGCGCGGGAGCGGTCCCATCGGGGAGCACGGCGGTGTAGCCGAAAAAACCAAGAGGGCGTGCCGCCGTAATCGACGGGTCGAGCTGTCGCATCGAGCCAGCCGCCGCATTGCGCGGGTTGACGTATACCGGTTCGCCCGCGGCGATCCGTGCGTCGTTCATGCGCTCGAAGCCGTCGAACGGCAGGTACACTTCGCCGCGAATCTCGAGGAGTGGCGGTGCGTCGCCGTGCAGGCGGAGTGGGACACCGCGAATGGTACGCACGTTGGCGGTGATATCCTCCCCTTCGGTCCCGTCGCCGCGCGTCGCCGCGGTGATGAGTACCCCCTCGCGATAGGTGAGCGCCACCGCTGCCCCATCGATCTTCAGTTCGACCGTGTATCCACTCGCATCGATACTGTCGCCGACGACTCGGCGGAGCGATTGCTCGAACGCCTCAAGCTCCCCCTGATCGAATGCATTGTCGAGCGACAGCATGCGCACGAGATGCCGATGCGGGGCGAACGCCGTCTGCATCGGCGCACCGATGCGGAGCGTGGGCGAATCGTCCGTCCGGAGTTCGGGGTGCGCCGTCTCGATCCCCTGTAATTCGCGAAAGAGCCGGTCGTAGTCGGCATCGCTCAGCGTCGGGTGATCGAGGACGTAGTACTCGTACTGCGCGCGCGTCAGCAGGTCGCGCAGTTCCGCGGCACGCTCAGCAAAAACGTTCGGTGTTTCGGCCATTTCGAAATCTATTTCAGCGCGCGCAGTTCCCGTTCGGCCGCTTCGCGATATTGGACATCGTTGGCGTCCGTGAGTGGTGACCGCAGCGCAGTTTGAAAGGCAGCTCGCGCATCGCCAACCCGTCCGGCATCCCGATGGATGCGCGCCAAATCGAGACGGTGCACGAGTCGATTCGGTTCGATGGCGACCGCCTGTTCCAGATAGCGCGTCGCCTCCCCCCAGCTCGCCGCGTCGAACACCTTGGCGCCCATGAATGTTTTGGCGACGGCCCGCGCGAGACCGTTGAGGCGCATGATCTCTGCATTCCAGACGCCAAGCACATGCAGCGCACCGGCGTGGCGCGGCTGGAGCCGCAGCACCTCAATCGCGGCCGATCGCACGTCGATGGCCAGCTTGACGCGCTCGCGCGGCCCCATCGCCAGCGCCGTCCGTCCGAGGGCCCGCGAGAGATGGAAGTGGGCTTCGGGATCCGCCGGATTTCCGGCGACGGCGCGACGGGCATAGCCAACAGCCTTGTCGTAGAGCGCCGTGCGCACCGCGGTCTGCCGTTCGAATTCGCCGAGGTCCACGGCTTCCCGCGCAGCGCGCCAGAGCAGCGGCACATGGCGCGGATCCAACTGCAGACCGCCTTCGTAGGCGGTCAATGCGGCGGCCGGCCTGCGGGCTGCGGACTCCTGATCACCGAGCGCAAGAAAGTCTGACGCCGTCTGCACCGTCGCCGCCGGCTTCAGCGCCGCTGTGGACTGCGCCCGAGCGGGAGACCATGCCGCGATCAGCAGAACGCTCGCGAGGACCGCGAGCCGATCTCGTCGCTGAGCACGTCGCCGAGCAGGAGTAGAGCGGTCGGTGTAGCTTGACATGACGTATGGAAGCACGCGCATTGATCGAACGGAAGCGTGAGGGGGGGCGGATTACCCCGACCGAGTGGCGCTCGCTAATGAACCGCTACGCCGCTGGGGAGGTGCCCGACTACCAGATGGCCGCGCTCGCGATGGCCATTTTTTTCCGCGGGCTCGACCGTGACGAGATCGTCGCGCTCACCAACGCGATGCTCGAGAGCGGATCGACGCTGGACCTGGACCATCTGCCAGTCGCCCGTATCGACAAGCACTCCACCGGCGGGGTGG
Source organism: Gemmatimonadota bacterium (assembly GCA_039797155.1). GTDB lineage: Bacteria > Gemmatimonadota > Gemmatimonadetes > Gemmatimonadales > Gemmatimonadaceae > Gemmatimonas. The sequence continues at coordinate 5,359 of JBDKIJ010000144.1, forward strand.
GCGACAAGGTCTCGCTCGTCCTGGCGCCACTCGTCGCGGCCTGCGGGGTCGCAGTGCCCATGATGTCGGGACGGGGGTTGGGGCATACCGGTGGGACCCTGGACAAGCTCGAATCGATCCCCGGGTTCCGGACCGATCTCACGCTCGCGGCCGCGACCGCTCAGCTCGAACGGCTCGGGTGTGCCTTGATCGGGCAGACGCGAGAGATCGCGCCGGCCGATCGCAAGCTGTACGCGCTGCGTGATGCCACGGCCACCGTGGAAAGCATTCCGCTCATCGCGGCCAGTATCATGTCCAAGAAGCTGGCTGAAGGGCTCACCGGCTTGGTACTGGATGTGAAGCGGGGCTCCGGAGCGTTTCTCCCCGATGTGGAGCGCGGGCTCACGCTGGCGAAAACCATGATCGAGCTGGGTGTCGATCACGGGGTCCCGGTGGTGGCGCTCCTCACCGCGATGGACCGTCCCCTTGGTCGTGCCTGTGGGAACGCGCTGGAAGTCGAAGAGTCGATCATGGCACTGCGCGGCGAGGGGCCTGCCGATCTCATGACCGTCACCTACGCGCTCGGCGCGGAGATGCTCCTCATGGGTGGGGCGGCGGCGGATCGCGACGAGGCCCGTCGGCGCATGGAAGTCGCGATCTCCAGCGGCACCGCCGCCGCGCGTTTCCAGCAGATCATCGAGGCGCAGGGGGGCGATCCGCGGGTGGTTGAGGATCCGTCGCTCCTTCCGCAGGCGGCCGCCTGTGAGTTGTTCGTGGCTGATCGCGACGGGGTGATCGCGCAGGTCGAGCCGCGTGCCGTGGGGCGTGGCATCACGGCCCTCGGCGGTGGGCGGACCCGGGTGGATGACCAGATCGACCCCGCCGTGGGCTTTGTGATCACGGCGCGACCGGGCGATGTGGTCCGGGCGGGTGATCCGCTCGCCACCGTCTTCGCGCGCGACGATGCCGGAATTGCCGCCGGTCGCCGGGCGCTCGAGGAGGCGATCCGAATCGGGGAGGAGGCGGAACCGCCGATCCCACTGGTCTCCCATCGGGTGACCGAGGCGGGCGTCGAGGACTACCTCGCCGGGTAAGAGCCGGATACCTTTCTCCCGTTCCGCCGCGAATTCCGCGGCCCTTAGCTGAACGGCGCTTCGCGCCTCTGACTGCCCGTGCGATGATTTCTCCGTCGATGAACAGCCTGCTGAGCAAGGTGGCCGGTGCGGCCGTATTGCCGCTTGTGGCGCTCTACGTGATCCTCATCCGCGCCGCGACGCCGACGCCCCAGGGTGGCATGGAGCCGACCGTTGCCACCGTCTGCTACATCGCCTTCACGGTGCTGTTCGGCGCGCTGATCACGGTCGCGCTCAACTTCTCGCGCCAGCTCGCGCGTCAGGCCAAGGGGCAGTACACCACGCCGTAAACGCGCCGCTTTGCGCGTGGTCCGGGATCTCTCGGGTCGAGACAGCAAAAGGGGCCGCTCGGTGTTCGAGCGGCCCCTTCGTGCGTGTGGCAGCGACGGTCAGATGTCGAGATTCGATACGAATCGCGCGTTGGCCTCGATGAACAGGCGGCGCGGTTCGACTTCATCACCCATCAACGTCTGGAACGTCTGGTCCGCGAGTACCGCGTCTTCCATGGTGACGCGGAACATGGTGCGGGCCTCCGGATCCATCGTGGTCTTCCAGAGCTGCTCCGGGTTCATTTCGCCAAGACCCTTGTAGCGCTGTACCATGATGTTCC
>JBDKIJ010000145.1:0-4844 GCA_039797155.1 Gemmatimonadota bacterium
TCCAGCCGTCCGCCGAGTGACTGCAGCGCCCCCGCGATCTTGTCGATGCAGAAATGCGTCTGAGCCGCCGGATCCGCACCACCGATGGCGCGGCTGCCGTGCGTGGCGGTCGTACCGGACACGGAGATCTGGTGGCCTTTTCGCACCGCACGACTGTAGCCGGCCATCGGCTCCCACACGGTCCCGCTGAGCGCCAGCGTACGCCCGCTCGTTCCCGCACGTGTTTCGAAAGGCGACGGGAACTGCGACAGGTGATGACTGAGATCGCCGCTGGCCGTCAGGAACGGCGGGGTGCGATACTCGTCGCCACAATCACCGGGAATCGGCGCCAAGAGCGCCTGCGCCTCGGCGAGCCGGGCATGATCTTCAGCATCCAATTGGAAGCTGAAGAGACGGACCGTGTCGTCGACATGCGCCGATTGACCGAGTCGTGCCCCGATGATCACCGCGCCCACCCCCGGCTGCTCCAGCACCCACCGACTGGCCACGAGGGGAATCGACACCCCACGCTTGCGTGCCACGGCATCGGCGGCCGACAGGAGTTGCTGGAACGGCGCCCATCCTCCCGCCGCACGAATGAAGCGCCCGTACTTCATCTGTGACCACGTGGTCAGATGCTCCCAGTCCGGTTCCGGTGCGCCAAGCCACCGCTCACTGAGAAAACCGCCCAGCACGGTGCCGTAGCAGAGGAGCTGCACGCCGTGTGCCGCAGCGAATGGCGCCAGCCGCTGCGTGAAGCGTCGATCGAGCAATGAGCCACTGATCTGGTTGCTCACGAGTCGGATCCCGCTCGCGAGCGCAATGCGCAAATGCGCGGTATCGAAGTTGGTCACGCCAAGTGCGCGAATGCGTCCGGCGTCCCGCGCCGCCTCGAGATGCCAGAGCGCATCGAGCCAGCGCGGATCGGTAAACGTCCACGCGTGAAACTGCAGCAGATCGAGACAGGGTGTTTGGAGTCGTGTACAGGCACGATCGAGGGCGCGCGCCACGTCGTGCACGTCGACGGGTCCGGGTTCCGGCACCCACTTGGTCAGACACTGCACAACATCCGCCCCACCGCGCGCACGATAGGTCCCTGCGACGATTTCCGCAGAGCCGTAGTGATCGGCCATGTCGAAGGTCGTCAGCCCGGCATCGACGTAGGGCTGCATCGCCTGCGCGGTCGCCACGGGATCCACCGCGCGACCATCGCGCTCCATATCGGCGATCTGCCAGAGTCCCGTCAGGACGCGGGTCACCGTAAGTCCTGGGGCCAACGTGATCCGCTCGGGGGAATGATCAACAGACATGAAGGAACGTGTGCAAGAGGATAGTCGTGGGTGAAGACGTCGGTGCGTGCGGTGCTGCCTACTCGGCGGGGAGCATGCGCGTAATGGCACGCAGGTCCACACCACGACGACGCAAGGCATTCGTCTCGCGACGATAGATGAGCAGTCCGATAGCCATTACCACGATCCAGACGAGTGTGGGATGGAGATACCAGGCAATCGCGGTGTTCGTGAGGTCGCGCCACAGCTGCACGATCAGCAACGCTGAGAGCAGGAGCACCGCCGGAATGCCGATCGCTGCCCGGGCCGTCTGCCCCTGCAACACCCGCATGCGGGAGGAAAGCGCAGGGTTGGTGCGGTGAATGACGAGCACCGCGATGGCCATGACCAGGAAATTCACCAGCATCGCGGTCACCAGAATGTCCACGCCAACGAAGAAGTCGTCGGCGAGATGACCGCCGATGATGCTCGCCGTCGCCAACAGCGCGGACACGATCAGCGCAATGTGCGGGGTACGATGCTGCGAGTGGATCCGGGCGATCTGTGTCGGAAACACCCCGTCATCGGCCCACGCGAAGCAGAGGCGCGAGACCCCGAGGATCATGCCGGGGAGATCCTTGATGAGCGCGATGGCGCCACCCGCGACCATGATGACAGCAAGGGTTGGCGAGACCAACGGTGCCAACAGACCCGGCGCGGTGACATCGCCCTGCGTCGCCGCATACGCCACATAGGACCACGGGACGGCGTGATAAACGGCCGCCGTGAAAATGAAGTAGAAGAGGCCGACTGAGACGAGCGTCAGGAGCACCGCGAGCGGAATCGTACGCTCGGGGTCGCGCGCTTCCCCGCCCGCTTGCGCGATCGCGTCAAAACCGATGAAGCTCGAAAACAGGATCGCAGCCGCCGGCGGAATGACCGACCAGGATCCTGTCGACTCGGGCTGGAGCGTCCGACTCAGCGAATGTTGCGCGATGTACTCAGCAGGCGCGTGGCTGAAACCGACAACGATGACGACGCCCGCGCTGAGGAACATCAGAATCACCAACGGCACCAGCGTTCGCGTCACGCTCGTCACGCCACGCACATTCACGTAGACGAAGCCCCAGACGAGTCCAATAGCCAGCGCGAGACGAATGGACGGCGTGTCCAGCCACGTCACGAGCGCATCCCATTGCCCGGCCCGCGCCACATCACGAACGAACGGTGGGATGAGATAGGCGACTACGCCGATCGCCATGCACAGTCCGACCCACTGGGAGAAACTCGCAATGAATCCGGGCAGTGGACCGAGCGCGCGACTGGCATACACGTAGGACCCACCGGCCCGCGGCATGGCGCTGCCGAGGGCCGCGTAACAGAGGGCGGCGAGTACGGCGGGGATGGCGGCCAGCAGATAGGCCACGAGTACCTGATCGCCGATTCCCGGTACGGTCCGTTGCAGAGCGAATGGGACGATGTTGATGCCGGCCCCGATCATGGAGCCGATGCCGGCCATCATGAGTCCAATGACGCCGAGTTCTCGACGCAGCCGAGGAGCTGGGGCCGTTGCCGCCGTCTGTGCCATCTCAGCGCTTGATGAAGAAGTAGAGCACGCCATGGAAGCTCGCGAGCAGCGCGCGATCGCCTGCGTCATTCACGCGGGCGAACCATGCTTCGGGTTCGGCGGAGCCATCCCGTGCCTTGTATGCCGTACCGACGCGGATGGCATACGACGCGCGCGACAGCACGGTCGTGCCGCTCGCGTCATACGTCACGATCTGTCCACCACCGCTCCCGCCGCCGCGTGTGGCGGCGCTGATGAATCGTCCGTCGGGTGTGATGTGCACCGTGCGCTGCCCGCCATCCGTCCCGCCGCGCTCCCACACCAACGTGGCGGCCGTGGCGGAAAGCGCAAAGCGTCGCGTGCCGCTCTCCTGCACGCCGACGGCCACGGCGTTGGCATCCTGACTCATGTCCACCCAGTAGACGCGACTGCCGACGGATTGCGTCGTACGCGTCCATGTCGCGCCGTTCTTCACCCAATAATGCAGGCGGCCTCCCCAGTCGCCGCCAATCACACGCGATCCATCGGCCGAGATCGCGACCTGCCGCAATTCGGCGTTCGCACACCCATCACAGGGCAGACGTTCCTGAAAGACGCGCGTCCGTGCCTGCAGATCGTAAATGGCTACGTACGTGACGCCGGGATCGGTGTTGGAGGTTGAAATGCGGCCACCGTACGCGACGTATCGACCATCTGCCGAAAAATCGATGGCGCGGAGCTGTGTGGTGGTGCTGTCGACGTAGACCGGCGTGACGCGTGAGGTGGCTTGCCAGTCATGCAGCGTAAACCGCATGCCGCCGGCGCCAACCCATCGCCCGTCGTCGGAAATGGCGACGCCACGGATTTCCGTGTTGCCCACGATGGGTCGACCAACCGACACCCGGTTCGTTCCCTCGAAGAAGTACAACTGGCTGTCATCCGATCCGACCACGGTACGTGCGCCATTCGGCGTCATGGCCACCGCCCAACTGGAGTTGCCGATGTCATGCCGCGCCAGGATGCTGCCGTTCGCATCCAGGAACAGGACATCACGCGTCGTCGCACTGGCATCGACATAGGGGGTCACGACAATGCGTGAAAAGTCGGCCGACGCGGCGCCCATGAAGAACCCTTGCGTCCCCAGCACCACACTGTCGCGCAACGACCAGGCGGAAGCGGGTGGCCCCGTCACGGCAACATCCGCCTGACCCGTCACGCCATCCAGCGCTGCGGTGATACGCGCGTTGCCAGGCGCGACGGCGTTCACCACGCCATTCGCCATCACCGTGGCGACGGCCGTTGCACTTGAAGTCCAGGTCACGGTGCGGCCGGTGACGATGGCCCCCGCCGCGTCCCGCACCGTCGCCGTGAGCGTCGACGTCGCACCCACATTCAACGACGTCGTGGAAGGCGTGATGGCAATCGACGCCACGGCAGGTGGCTGCACCGTGATCGCGGCGGTCCCGGCGATGCCATCCACGGTCGCCGTAATGGTCGCGGTCCCAGGCGCCACCGCCGTCACCACGCCACCCGTCGTCACGGTCGCGACGGCCGTCGCACTCGATGTCCAGGTCACGGTGCGCCCGGTGACGTCGGTGCCGGCGCTCGTGCGGGGCGCCGCGGTTAGCGCCTGTGTTGCGCCGGTCCGGAGCGTCACGGTCGCGGGAGACACCACGACACTCGCCACCACGGGCGCGGTCGGTGTGGTCGGGGTTGTTGGCGGAGGAGGGACCGTCGGTGTAGACGGCGCGGAGGATTCACCTGAACAGGCCGCCGCCGCTGCAAGGAGGATCCCTAGGGCAGATCGGCGCTGCCACACACCGCCCACGCGAGACCAGATCCGTGCAGCGGTCGCTGGTAATCCCACCCTACAAACACCGTTGTGCCAAGGCATGCTCATGATCGCGACTCCTTGAGTTGGCGCCACAAATACCACTCCCGCGCGCTGGTCCATCCCTCCGCCGCCGCGCGCTCGGCACCGACCGAGCACGCCTCGACGGCGACCGTTCCCTGCCGGAAGGTCTCATCGACCTCCGCGAGCATCTCCCGTG
>JBDKIJ010000146.1:0-11743 GCA_039797155.1 Gemmatimonadota bacterium
CGAGGTCTACGGCTCAGCGGGTGCGGGCTTCGTGGTGGCGAAGTGCGGGGACATCATGACGATGCCGGGACTCGCGAAGAAGCCGGCGGCCGAAGGGATGCGCCTGCGACCGGACGGCACGATCGAAGGGCTGTCGTAAGCGACGCCCGCCACGCGGGCAGTCTGTTACGCGTCGAGATCGACGAGTGACGACTGCCCGCGGGTGAGGTCCGCCAGCGCGCTGACCAGGCGTGCGCGCTCCGCGCGGGGAAGACGCACGATGAACGTGGCGTGCGTATCGAAATCCTGCGATTCGAGTTCGGCCGCTACCGTCGGAAGCAGCTGTTGCACCGCGCCGATCACGGCGTACGGCACCTCGAACTGCACGCGAATGGCGTCGACGCGTTCCGTGCGCGGCACCGTCAGCAGGGCCTCTTGGACCGCGCCGCTGTAGGCCTTCACGAGACCACCGGTCCCGAGCTTGATGCCGCCGTAGTAGCGCGTGACGACGGCGGCGATGTCGCCGAGGCCGCTGTGCGACAACACGGTCAGCATCGGCCGACCGGCCGTCCCGTGCGGCTCCCCGTCGTCACTCATGCCGATGCGATCGGTACTTCCCGGTGCCCCGACGACATAGGCCCAGCAGTTATGCGTCGCATCCGCGAATTCGTGCGAGACATCACGGATGAACTGTTGGGCGTCGGCGATCGATTCCGCACGCGTCACGGTGCACAGGAACCGGCTTCGATCGATTACCAGTTCGATGCGGTGACGTCCAGCCGGCACCGGATAGCGCGACCCGTCGGTCACCGGTACGGGCTATCGCTCCGGGACGGACTGGACGGGCGCGACCCCGACGGCTTGGGCGATCCACCGCTCGCGGGCCCCCGTGGCCCCGCCGGGCGACGACGGCGGCGCTTCTTCGCAGGCGCAGCGCCCTGCCCTTCCTTGGCTGACTTGCGCGCGGCCTCACCTTCCTGCGCCGCCGTTCGACGCGCGGCCTTCTCCGCCGCGCGCGCCCGATCGTCCGCCTTCTTCTTGCGGATTTCCGCGATGCGCTCGGCGAGCGGCACCTCGAGCTTCTGCTGCGGCTTCGCGGTATAGTCGAAATCGGGGACGGTCACGCGCGGCAACGCTTTCTTGATCGCCCGCTCGATCGCCTTGAGTTCCCCTTCCTCTTCCGGGCTCACGAAGGTGAACGCCTCACCGGTCGCTTCGGCGCGCGCGGTACGACCGACGCGATGGATGTAGTCTTCCGAAGCGAGCGGCACATCGAAGTTCACGACATGACCCAGCGCTTCGACGTCGATGCCACGCGCCGCGATGTCGGTAGCGACGAGGACCTGATACGTCCCATCCTTGAAGCCGGCGAGCGCCTGCGTGCGCTGCGCCTGCGAGCGATTCCCGTGAATGCGCTCCGCCTTGATGCCGGCGGTGACCAGCTGCGACGCGAGACGATTCGCACGATGCTTCGTGCGCGTAAAGACGAGCGCCTGAGGCATATCACCACGCTTGAGCAGCGCGATCAGCAGCGCACTCTTGAGATCCTGCGAGACCGGGTAGACGGCCTGCGTGATCCCCTTCGCTGGTGCGGCCTGTCGCTGCAGGTTGAGCGTGACCGGCTTGTTCAGCATGTCCTGCGAGAGCTGCGCGATCGGCGCCGGCATCGTGGCGCTGAAGAACAGCGTCTGGCGCTTCGTCGTCGGCAGATGACGCAGGATCTTCCGAATCTCCGGGAGGAATCCCATGTCGAGCATGCGATCCGCTTCGTCGAGCACGAGAAATTCGAGCGCATCGAGCTTCGCGTAGGGCTGACGGAAATGGTCGAGGAGACGTCCCGGCGTCGCCACCAGCACATCCACACCACTCCGGAAGGCGTGCTCCTGCGGACCCATGCCGACTCCACCAAACACTGCCGCACCAGTCAGTGGCGTATGCGTCGCGACATCGTTGAAGCTTTCCAGGATCTGCGCGGCCAATTCGCGCGTCGGCGTCAGCACCAGTGCCCGCGTCTTTCCGCGCGGCTTGTTCATCAGCTGATGCAGGATCGGCAGCAAGAAGCCGTACGTCTTGCCGCTCCCGGTCATGGCGCAGGCCAGAACGTCACGTCCCTCGAGCGCGGGGGGAATCGCCTCACCCTGAATGGGGGTCGGGCGGGCGAAGCCGAGCTCCTTCAGTCCCTGCATGAGGCTGGGATGAAGGCCGAGGGAAGCAAACGTCGGGGAAGCGGTCACGTCGGAGGGGCTGATGAGAACAATCGATCACTTGTTGGCTGCTGAAAGCTAATGCGGGCGGTATGATGGAGGGTCCTCCACCCTCAATTGCCATTATGCGCCCTTGCCTCCGCACCATCGCCGCCGCGCTTCTGTCGCTTGGCAGCGCACCACGGCACCTCCCCGCTCAGCCATCCACCGCCGCCGAGGTTCCCTCGGTCCGCGTGATCGATGCGGCCCCGTTCCCGTCCGCGCTCGTGACCTCTCCCAAGCGGGATGTCATCGCCTGGGTGCAGAATGCCGCAGGCGCCCGAAGCCTTTGGGTCGCGCAGGCGCCGAAGTATGAGGCTCGCCAGATCGTGCAGTTTCCCGGTGATGACGGGCAGGAACTGGCAGAGCTCGCTTTTTCTTCGGACAGCAAGACGCTGTGGTTCGTGCGTGGTAGCGCCCCGAATCGCAACGGAGAGAACCCGAATCCGTCGAGCGATCCGGGAGGCGCCGAGCAGGCGCTGTGGCGCGTGCGCGTTGATATCATGGGTGCGACGGCGTCCCGGATCATCGACGGCAGCCGTCCGACGCCAGCCCCGATCGGTGACAGCTTCGTCTTCATTCGACGGGGCCAAGCAACAAAGCTGGTTGAGGTGAATGGGCGCACCGAGGGTGCGCCGCTGTTCCGCATGCGCGGGAGTGCGTCGGAGCTCCGCTGGTCACCCGACGGGTCGCGGTTGGCCGTCGTCTCCAATCGCGGGACGCACAGCTTTGTCGGCGTGTTCGAGCCGGCGGCGAATGCCCTGCGTTGGATATCGCCCAGCACCGACGGTGATCAGTCGCCCATCTGGTCGCCGGACGGAACCCGTCTGGCCTTCCTCCGCGTGCCGTACGAGAAACGGCGCATGATCTTCCTTCCCATTCGCGAATCGCAGCCGTGGTCGATTCGGGTCGCTGATGCGAAGACGGGGAACAGCACGGAAGTCTTTCGGGCAGCACCCGGACGCGGATCGGCCTTCTGGGCGATGCAGGCCGAATCGCAGATCCTGTGGACCTCCGATGATCGGCTCGTCTTCCCATGGGAGCGCGATGGGTTCCTTCATCTGTATAGCGTGCCGTCGATCGGTGGTGCGTGGACGCAGCTGGATCGCGGGTCACATGAAGTCGAGTATGTGACGCTTGATGCCACGCGCCGTCAGGTCGTGTTCAACTCGAATCAGGATGATCAAGATCGGCGGCATGTCTGGCGCGTGGCGGCCAACGGGGAGAATACACCGACCGCTGTGACGACTGGGCGTGGTATCGAATGGATGCCGGCGCCGCTTGCTGATGGTGCGGTCGCGTATCTCGCCAGCGATGCGCGACAGCCCGCCCATGCAGCAATTCAGGAGAAGGGAACGGGTTCACCGCGCGCACTCGCCCCGACATCCATGCCGGCGGCGTTTCCGAAAGCCGCACTCGTTGAGCCCTCACCGGTGACGTTCAAAGCCGCCGACGGGATCACCAGCTACGGGCAGCTCTTCCTGCCGCCAGTGAACAAATTTCCAGGCAAACGGCCGGCGATCATCTTCATTCATGGCGGGTCACGCCGACAGATGCTGCTCGGCTGGAACTACGGATCGTACTACCATCACGCGTATGCGCTCAATCAGGCGCTGGCGCTTCGTGGCTGGATCGTGGTCCAACTCAATTTCCGCAGCGGGATCGGCTACGGGCGCGATTTCCGGGAAGCACTGAATTACGGCGCGGCTGGGGCGAGTGAATATCAGGACCTGCTCGCGGCGGCGCGCTGGCTCCACGCGCGCGCCGATGTGGATCCCACGAAAGTGGCGCTGTGGGGTGGCTCATACGGCGGATACATGACGGCCCATGGCCTGACACGGAATCCCGAGCTATTTGCCGCCGGCGTGGACATTCACGGCGTGCACGACTGGAACGTCGGCATTCAGACGTTCCTGCCGGAGTACAATCGTCTTGAAGATCCGGCGGCGACGGAGCGGGCCTTCCTGAGTTCGCCGTTGGCGCAGGTCTCGCGGTGGCGTGACCCGGTGCTCCTGGTGCACGGCGACGATGATCGGAATGTCCGCTTCATCGAAACGCTGACGCTGATCGAGCAGCTGCGGAAGCAGCAGGTGCCGGTGGAGCAGCTGGTCTTCCCGGACGAAGTGCACAGCTTCCTGCGTCACGACAGCTGGATGCGGGCGTTCGAGGGCGCGATCGACTTCCTCGAACGGCGGGTCCTCGGGCGGCGATAATCAGCGCCGCCGCCCGAGCTTCGCTATCAACCGGTGGCGGCGATTTCCTCGCCCGGGTTGATGAACTGGTCCTGTTCCAACTGGTATTGCCGGCTGTACAGATCGTGGTATCGCCCGCCGAGCGCCAACAGCTCGGCGTGCGTACCCCGCTCGACGATCTCGCCCTTTTCGAGCACGAGGATCTGGTCGGCGCTCGTGATCGTCGACAGGCGATGCGCGATGACGAAGGTCGTACGCCCAGCGCGGAGGCGGCGAAGCCCTTCCTGAATCAGATGCTCGCTCTCGGAATCGAGTGATGAGGTCGCTTCGTCGAGAATGAGGACGCGCGGATCGGCGAGAATCGCGCGCGCAATCGCCACGCGCTGACGCTGCCCACCGGACAGCTTCACGCCGCGCTCCCCGACGATGGTGTCGTACCCCTGCGGAAACCCCGAGATGAACTCGTGCGCGTTGGCAATCTTCGCCACCGCCATGATTTCCTCGTCGGTCGCCCCGGGCTTGGTGAAGGCGATGTTCTCCTTGACCGTCCCGTCGAAAAGAAAGTTGTCCTGCATGACGACGCCCAAATGACGGCGATAGTCGCGCAGTTTGAGATCGGAGACCGGGACGTTGTCCACCCGGATGCGCCCCTGCTGCGGCTGCGCAAATGCCATCACGAGGGAGATGAGCGTGCTCTTGCCGCTGCCACTCGAACCGACGAGCGCTGTCGTGGTGCCAGCCGGCGCGTCGAAAGTGACATGCTGCAGTACCGGCACTCCGGTTTCGTACTCGAAGGACACATCGTCGAAGGACACATGGCCCACCACCGCCGGTACGTCCTGCTTCTGCTCGTCTTCCTGATCCTCGGTAGCCATGTCGCGCAGCTCGCGAATGCGATCGAGGCCGGCGAACGCCTCCGTGATCTGCGTCCCGATGCTGGCAATCGAGATCAACGGCGCGGTCACCATGCCGATAAAGATCACGAACGTCAGCAGACTACCCACGGTGGTGGTCCCCCCAATGACGTCACGACCGCCGATGTACATCACGATCACACCGATTACGCCAACCACCGCCATGCCGAGCGTGCCCGTGAGCGACGTGCCGGTAATGGTTTTAGCGATATTCTCGAAGAGGCGCTGTACCCCGGCGCCGAAGACCTGCTTCTCACGGTCTTCCGCCGTGTAGACCTTGATGAGGCGGATGCCGCCGAGTGTTTCGGTGAGGCGCCCCGTCACTTCGGCGGTGATCTTGCTCCGCTCGCGGAAGATCGGCCGCAGCCGCTTGAAGGCGACGCTCATGCCGGCGCCGAAGGCGGCGAGGGGGAGGACCGTGGCCAGCGTCAACTTCCAGTTGAGATGCAATAGCACGCCGAAGGCGCCGATCGCGCTCAGGATTCCACCGGTCAACTGGATGAGCCCGGTACCGATCAGATTGCGGATCCCTTCGGGATCGTTCATCACGCGCGACACCAGCACGCCGCTCTTGGTGCTGTCGAAGTAGCGGACGGGGAGACGAATCAGATGCCCCTGCACCTCTTCGCGGAGCCGCGCGATCGCCTGTTGTGCCGCCACACTCACCACCTGCGAGAGGGCGAAGCCGGTCACGGCTTGAACGATCGTGGTCACGAGACCCACCAGCGCGATCAGGCCGAGCAGTCGCAGATCGCGATTGGGGAGAACCTCGTCGAGCACCCGCTTCGTGGAATAGGGGAGCACGAAGCTCGAGGCCCGACTGATGACCATCAGCACGAGGCCGATGCTGACGGACCGTCGATGCTGCCAGATCAGCGCACGGGCTTCAGACCACGCGCGCTTGGAATCGTACTTGGTGGTGGGCTTCACATCGCCTTGGCGACCAGCGCCTCGATCTGCTTGAGATGTTCCGGTGACGGCAGCGCGCCGCGCATCGCCCCGGTATTGTCGTTCACATACTTTACGGTCGCCGTCCCCGGAATGATGCAGGTCACCGCCGGGTTGGCGAGGATGTACTTGAGGAAGACCTGAGCCCAGCTGGACGCCTCGAACTCTTTGGCCCAGCCTGGTACCGGTGTACTGACCACGTTCTGGAAGACCCGCGTCCGACCGAACGGCAAGTTCACCAGCACGCCGATCCCCTTGTCCTTCGCGAGGGGGAGAATGCGCTCGGCCGCATTGCGATTATCCGCCGCGTAATCGATCTGGATGAAATCGAGTGGCTCGCTCTGCATGAGCTGCTCGAGCGCCGCGTATTGCTGGTCGCTGCTCGTCGTCACGCCGATGTATCGAATCCGCTTCGCCTGCTTCATCTCCCGCAGCACGGGCAACAGCGTGGCCGTTCCGCCGAGATTCCACACCTGCATCAGATCGATGCGATCGGTGTGCAAGCGACGGAACGACTCCTCCATCTGGGCGATCCCCGGGGCCGCGTCCGTACCGCGTACGGACACCTTGGTCGCGAGGAACAGTTGATTGCGAATCCCCAACTCGTGGACGAGCTCGCCGGTGACGAGTTCCGCCTGCCCGTATCCGGGCGCGGTGTCGATCACCTTGCCACCCAGCTTCGGGAACTCGCGTAGCGTATCACGCAGCGGCGCTTTCTCGTCGGGGGTCGCTACGTCGTAGCGACGGGCGGTCCCGATGCCGATCGCCGGGATAGCTTCACCGCTCGACGGAATGATTCGGGTGATCAGCTTGCTCTGCGGCAGTGCCGAATCGGACACAGGAGGCCACCACGACGGGCCAGCCGCGTGGGTCAGACGGGGCGCCAACAGCGCACCAAGACCGAGTCCGATGGCGGAGCGACGGGAGATATTGGACATACCGACACAAGCTAGGCGTCGCCGTCGGGCTTTGCACGTGAGGTCGGCGCCGAATGGTGCCCGATGGCGCCAAATGGTGCCCGATGGCACCCAATGGCGCGCCTCCGCTACCCTCGCCAACTTCCACGGATGATCCCGACCGCCCCCGAGTCGCTCCTGACGGCCATACGGCTCCGCGATGCGGAAGTCATTGGCCATGCCTTGCAGGAGCAGCCGGCTTTGGCCGGCTATCGGGCCCCCGGCGGGGAATCATTGGTCCTGCATGCCTGCTATATCGGGGCGCCGGAACTGGCCGCTCTGCTTCTGCAGGGGCGGCGGCCAGATGCCTGCGAAGCCGCGGCACTGGGGGACACCGTAGCGCTGCGGACCGCCATCGAGGAGGATGACGATGCCCGTGTCCGCCGCAGTAGCGACGGGTGGACCCCGTTGCACCTGGCCGGATTTTTCGGTCATGACGAGGCCGTCACGCTGCTGATCGATCACGGCGCGCCGCTTGACGCCCACTCGACGAATGCCACGCGCAACACCCCGCTGCATGCGGCGCTGGCCGGTGCCATGAGCGCCATCATCGTCCGGCGGTTGGTCTTCGCGGGGGCCGACGTCACGGCACGGGGCGCGCACAACATCACACCGCTCCATCTCGCCGCGTCCCGCGGTGATGGCGCGCTGTGCGATCTGCTCATGGCGCGTGGCGCCGATGTGCAGGCGCGTATGGAAGACGGGACGACACCCTCCCAACTCGCGATGGCGCGCGGCTTCACCGAATTGGGTGAACGACTGGCGAGCATGGATACGGTCGTCATCGACGACGAATAAGTCACACCATGTGATAGGCGATGCACGAAGCCCGCGCCGAGTTCGGCGCGGGCTTCGTGTTTGCGACAGCGAGGAAAATCGTGCCGTGATCCGTAGGACTTAGCGACGATCCCCGGTCGACCCATCACGCTCTTCCTCGTCTTCGCCGAAGAAGCCACCACCACCCTCACCACCGCTGACGCGCTCGATGCGCAGCACCTTACTGATCCGCTGGCTGCCGACCACGAGCGTGACGCGATAATCGCCGGTCCCCATCAGGATGTTCTGCATTCCACCACCACGGCCGCCGCGGCCGCCGCCGCCCGGGAAGAGACCGATCGCCGCGAAATCATCGCCGAGGGCGTCGCGCAGGGGACCGAAAGCCGCCTGCATGCCACCCATGCCGCCGGCCATGAGATCGGCCGCGCCGGCCCCAGCACCACCGCGCCCGCCGCGACCACCGGCCTGCCCTTCTCCGGCCGTCGGGAAGCTCGGCGTCGGCCGCGTCTCACCCGGACGCTCCTGGAAACCACCGGCTGCTCCAAAGCGGCCACCGCCACCGGCGAAGGCACCCATCATCGCCTGCATTTGGGCCGGCGGCTGGCCGGAGCGCATCGTCTCACGGATCATGCCGAGCATCGCGGCCGGGACCGCCCCCGCCTTCTCGAGCGAATCGAGCGCACGGTTGACGCGACGTGCCGTGTTAATGCTGTCGCGCACCTGCGCCGGCGAGAGTGCGACCTTCGGTGCCGGCATCTGTGCGCGCATGTCCCACACCACGTTGTGCAGACCGGGCTGTCCGGGTCCCGTCAGCGTACGGAGCGTATCCCCCGCCGCGTTCTGGATGATGAGCCGCGCCTGTCCACCGGCGGCCTCGGTCAGTCGGTACCAGAGCGACGCGCCGTACTGCGGGCTTGGCGCCTGGAAGACCCCCTGGCCGACGTTGCCCCCGTTGATCGGCGACTCGCCCCACTGGTGCGCCGTACGCGGGGCAAAGAGCGTGGCCTTCTCCGCGCGCACCGCCGCCGTCATCTGCTGGAGCGGCGCGATATCGGCGATCCAGATGGACCGGCCGTGCGTACCGGCGATCAATTCGCCATCACGCGGATGAATGAGCAGATCATGCACCGGCGTCGTCGGCAGGCCGCTCATGAACTTCTTCCATGACTGCCCACGGTCGATCGAGACGTACAGGCCGACGTCCGTACCGACGAAGAGGAGATCCGGGTTCTTCAGATCTTCGCGGATGACATGCGCGAAGTCCGCCTGTCCACGCGGCAAATTCGACGCGATGCTCGCGAACGTCGCGCCAAAATTGTTCGTGGCGAATACATACGGCGTGTAGTCGTCGCGACGATGGTTATCGTACGTGACGTAGAAGGTGGCCGTATCGAAGTGCGACGGCTCGATGCGCGAGACATAACTGCCGGCGGGCACCCCCGTCACGTTCTTCGTGACTTCCGTCCAGGTGGCGCCATCGTTGCGCGTCACCCAGAGGCGTCCGTCGTCGGTACCGGCAAAGAGCAGCCCGGGGCGGATCGGCGACTCATTGAGTGACACGACCGTACCGAACGTCTCGGCGCCCGTCACGTCCGGCGTGATCCCACCCGTCGTGCGGAGCGCGACATGCAGCTTCGCACTGTCGGCGTATGAGAGCTCGGGGGAGATCGGATACATCTCGTCACCGTACTTCACGCTCTTGAGCACCCGGTTCGCGCCGAAGTACAGCGTCGCCGGATTGTGCTTCGAGATGATGTAGGGCGTGTTCCAGTTCCAGCGGAGCGCAAACGCAATGCTGTCGGTGCGCTGCCGCGCGCGGAACGCCGCGATCGTCGCCTTCTGCGCCTTCGTTTGCGGCTTGGTGGTGTCGGGCCATGCCGCGAAAATGGAATCGTTCCAGGCGAGATAGCCGCTTTCGCGCCACGTCGGCTTGCGCAGTGCGGTGCGCTCGCCCGTCGCGAAGTTGAGGCGACCCATATTGCCGCCCTGCGACGTCGAGTAGAGGATATCGGGATTCGTGTAGTCCTGATTGGTCACGAAGCCGTCGCCGCCGCCCACGTTGTGCCACATCGCGTTGGTGATGGGGCCCTGCTTGCGACGGCTCGGACCACACCACGAGCCGTTGTCCTGCAGGCCGCCGCACACGCGATACGGCACACCCATGTCGGCGGAAATGTTGTAGAACTGGCCAATCGCGATCGAATTCGGGAAGTGCCAGTTGCCACCGCGATCATTCGACACGCCGATACCACCGTCATTGCCGACGATGATGCGCTGCGGATCGTTGGGATCGATCCACATCGCATGATGATCGACATGAATCCCTTCGGTGGTGTTCCCCGCGGTCTTGCCGCCGTCGCTGGAATACTTCACCGGCGTTGACGACCAGTATACGCGATCCGGATCCTTGGGGTCGACGCGCACCTGCGAGTAGTAGAAGGGGCGCGTGTTCTCCGGATTCATGTACGCCCAGGTCTTGCCGCCGTCGGCCGAGCGATAGAGCCCGCTCGGGCGCTTCTGCGGCGCGACACCCGCCTGCTTCGCCTTGGGCGCCGTGTCGGCCTCGACCATCGTGTACATGATGTCGGGGTTCGAACGCGCGATGGCGATGTCGATGCGCCCCTTCATCGTCTCGGGGAAACCGCCCCCCTTCACTTCATTCCACGTGATCCCGCCATCAGTGCTCTTCCAGAGCGCGGAGCCCTTGCCGCCCGAGCTCAGGAAGTAGGGACCACGCACGCGCTGATAGCTCGCGGCCCAGAGCACGTCGGGGTTGCGCGGATCGAGCTGCAGGTCCACGAAACCCGTGGAGTCATTGATGAACTTGACGAGCGCCCAGTTCTTGCCGCCGTCAATGGTCTTGTAGACGCCGCGTTCCTTGTTGGGGCCCCACGGATGCCCGAGCGCTGCGACCCAAACCGTGTTCGGATTGGTCGGGTGTACCTGCACGCGGCCGATCGCGCGCGTGTCGGCGAGACCGAGGAACGTCCACGACTTGCCACCATCGGTGCTCTTGTAGATGCCACCGCCCGGGGAGATCGAGTTGCGCGAGTTCGGCTCGCCCGTGCCCCAGTAGATGACGTTGGTGTCCGACGGCGCGATAGCGAGATCGCCGCCCGCGGCGACGCGCGCCGTATCGAGCACCGGGCGGAAGGTGACGCCGTTATTGGTGGTCTTCCATACGCCGCCGGCCGCGGTCGAGATGTAGAAGGTCTTCGACGGCGAGGGGATCCCTTCAACGTCGACGATGCGCCCCATCATGTTGGCGGGGCCGATGTTGCGCCACCGGAGGGCGTTGATGACGGCGTCGTCGACGGAGGCCGAGGCCGTGGCGGGTTGGGTTTGGGCGGGGAGCGTGGTCGCGCTCAGCCCGGCAAGGCTGAGACCGACCATCCCGGCGCCGAACGCGAGCACGCGATTCGTTCGCATCGAGGAAGGTGCGGGAGGTGACGAACGGGCCCCGGAATCGAGGCGGACTACGACTGGGAACGATTCCCTACGGACCTTCGGGAATCAATGTTGAACATGGACCCGCTAACGGGTCACCCCGGGAAGCATCACGGCATGCAGCACCTCATGGACCGGAATGGCGACCCCATGAGAGCGCCCCAGCCGAATGACCGCGCCGGTCTGGGCGTCATACTCGCTAGGCCGTCCCGCCATGAGGTCCCGCGCCATGGAGGTGTAGCCGTCCGGCGGCAACGCGTCATAGCGCTGCCAGATGCGGGCCTTGG
>JBDKIJ010000147.1:0-5232 GCA_039797155.1 Gemmatimonadota bacterium
CGTGCGGCCACCAGCGCGGCCGCATGGAACCTGTCGATCGAATCGCCGAACGTGGATCCCACCCCCCTCGCTGAGGGGGACACTGTCACCGTGGGTCGATTCACCTTCGACGTCTGGCATCTACCGGGGCATGCGCCGGGGCACGTCGCGTTCATTGGCCATGGTGAATGCATCTCCGGCGATCTCCTGTTCGCCGGCTCCATCGGCCGTACCGACTTCCCGCTGTGCGACCCATCCGCCATGCATGCGTCGCTGCAGCGGATGGCAACATTGCCGCCGGAGACTCGGGTATTGCCGGGGCACGGTGTTCCTACAACGATAGGACACGAACGGGAAACCAATCCCTTCCTGTCCGGCGCCGCGCGGCCGCTCGGCGCCTGAAGCCTCACGCGTCACTACAGGATCGACGGACGATGCAAGGATTACGGGCGGGTGCCGTTCGGCGCCGGATCGGAGTCGGGGCGCTATGGATCGCAACGGCGGTTTTGGCGGCATGCCAGGACGCCACCGGATACACGCCGACCGTCAATCGCTATGCCGCGCTCAACATGGTCGGACGGACGGCGGGGAATGGCGAGGGACAGGCGCGGATCACCGCCATCTTCTTTGACGCGTTGACGCTTTCTGTCCCCAACAGTGCGCTGCAGCAGTCCGATCAATGCACCCTCGCGGCGGTAGACACGCTGACGCTCGTGACGCGTGGCGAAAAGAAGCTGCTGACGACGCCGACATTGGCGATTGGTGGAGTGCCGGCCACGTTGATCTATCGTGATTCCCTGGCACGCTACGAACCCACCGAGTCGACCGTGCGCTATCGCGCCGGTGATTTGGCACAGTTTACGATCCCCGCGGACGCTGCCTTCCCGGGGGGGTCGCTCTCCGTCAAGCTGGCGGAGCCCGTCCTCCCCGGGAAGATCACCGTGCCGACCGTCGGACAGTCGATGAACGTGACGTGGAACGGCACGAATGATCCCACGGCAGCAATCATCCTGTCGCTGCGGTACGCGAATCCGGTGTCCAGTCCGTACGCCAACGAACAGGTCTATTGCGCGCTCCGCGATGATGGCGTGCACGACTTTACGCCCGTGGCGCTGACCAACTTCTACAACAGTCCGCCGGCGCTCCGCTCGCTCACCATTACCCGCTGGCGGACGAGCGAAGCGCTCCCCGATGCACGATCATTGCTGCATCTCGCCTCGTCCTTCGACACCACCGTCGCCATCCGCTAGCGCTGCTGCTCCAGGTCCTCCTGAGCCGCCGTGATGCGGACTACAGGAGAGGCCATGCCCGAGTTCCGGACCGAATGGGATCCGCTGGGTTCGTATCAGGTGCCGGCATCGGCCTTGTACGGCATTCAGACGGCGCGCGCACGCGATAACTTTGCGATCAGTGGACTCCGTCCTCCGGAGTCGTGGATCGTCGCCCAGGTGTGGATCAAGAAGGCGGCGGCGTTGTCGCACCGCGACACCGGTCGTCTCGATGTGCGGCGCGCCGATGCCATCGTGGCGGCGGCGGATGAAGTGCTCGCCGGAGAACATCGGGAGCACTTTGTGGTGGATCCCTATCAGGCGGGCGCCGGCACGTCGCACAACATGAACGTCAATGAAGTGCTCGCCAATCGGGCGAATGAGCGGTTGGGTGGCGCGCGAGGCACATATGCCCCGGTCCACCCGAATGACCATGTGAATCTGGCACAAAGCACGAACGACACGATCCCGACCGCCATGCGGCTCGCCATCCTGCAGGATTGGCGTGCACTCTCCACAGTGCTCGAGGCCCACATCGCCGCTTGGCACAGACAGGCGGCCACATGGGATCACGTGGTGAAGGCCGGCCGTACGCATCTCCAGGATGCCATGCCGATCCGCCTCGGGCAGGAATTTGCGGCCTATGCCGGCTCCGTAGCGCGTGCACGGCAACGCCTTGGAGAAGCCGCCGTCTATCTCGAGGAGCTCGGAATCGGGGGATCGGCGGTAGGCACCGGCGTCTCCGTCGAACCTACATACCCGGCACGCATGGTCGCGCATCTGCGCGCGATCACGGGCTTCAGCGCGCTTCGCGAGGGCGCCGATCGTGTCCAACTCATGCAGAGCCTCGGCGATGTCGCGGCATTCAGTGCCGCCATGCGTGGTTTGGCGGTCGAGGTTTCGAAAATCGCGAGTGACCTGCGGCTGATGGCGTCCGGTCCCCGGACCGGCCTCGACGAACTGCGGCTACCCGCCGTGCAGCCAGGCTCCAGCATGATGCCCGGCAAGGTCAATCCGTCGATCCCGGAGATGGTGAATCAGGTCTGCCTGCAGGTCATCGGCTTGGATCTCACGGTGGCGCTGGCCGCAGAGCATGGTCAACTGGAGCTCAACGTCATGATGCCCGTCATGGCCTTCAACGTGCTGATGGGACTACGGTTGATGACCAACGCCATGCGGACCTTCACGGAACGGTGCGTTGCCGGACTGGTCGCCAACGAGGCCATGTGCGCCTATTGGGTGGAACGGTCGGCCGCGTTGGCGACGGCGTTGATGCCACGGCTCGGATACTCGCGGGCCGCCGAGGTGGCCAAGCAGTCGGTACGTGAGGGCGTACTCATTCGAGATCTGGTGGCGCGTGACGCCCTGCTCCTGCCAGAGGAGGCAAACGCCACGCTCGATCTGCGGCGCCTGACGGAAATCGGCGTGCCAGGGCAGGAGGATCACGTGGACGACGGGACCCGCCGCCGGTGACCTGACGCGCTTGTCGCGGAGCGGCTCGCCCCGTAAACTCGAGATATGCGGATCACCACGTGGGCTGAGTACGGCCTCATTTGCGCCCTCCATCTGGCTCGCCGCGGCAGCGCGGGTCCCGTCACGGGGCGTGACATCGCCGCGCGGGAGAAGCTGCCGGGCGATTATGTGGAGCAGATTCTGCTTCGGATGCGGCGCGCGGGCATCGTGAACAGCACCCGTGGAGCGCGTGGCGGGTACTCGTTGGCACGAGCGGCCGAGGCGATTTCCGTCCGGGACGTGATCCAGGCGTCTGAGCTCACGACCTTCGATCTGCACTGTATCAGTCACCCGGTGGATGCCGGGCGCTGCGCTGAGGCGGAGAATTGCAGTATCCGTCCCGTATGGATGCTGTTGCAACAGCGGATTGATGAGGTGCTGGAAGGCGTGAAACTGAGCGATCTGCTGGCCGACGAGTCTGTCGTGCGCGATCGGGTCGGTTTGGAGACCGTGGTGCGCCAGGCTGAGCGCCCGGGAAGCTTGCCGATCCTCCAGCTCTGACCAAGCGCATGGGGTGGTGGAGCGACTGGCGCGCCGCGCAGGAGCGGCGCCGACGTGCGACCTATTTCGCCGGGCGCTGCGCGGACGTCCCACCCGTTGAATGGCTGGCATGGTTGGAGGAGCTCTGCGGCGACGCAGGCCGGGCGCGTCAGGAGCTGGAGCTGGCCATGCGGGCCATCGGTCTGATCGTCGCAGAGCGCGATGCCTTGGACGACCGCACCGTGTCGGAGGTCGCGCGGGCGATGGCGCCGGTACTCGCGCGTGAAGTCGCGGAAAGGCCGGAGCGCGCGGCCGCTTGGGGCACCCGCTGGCGTGCCTACGGCGAGGCCATGAATCGTCGTGGCGTGAGCGAACCGCCGCTCTACCGGCTGGGGCGCGTCTTGCTGGCCGCCGTGGGAGTCGAAGCGCCCGATGATGCGCAAGTGCGTCGTGCGGCGACGGCGGTCGGCGACATGCGTGAACGGCTCAACGCGTCACTGCGCCGTGCGTTTGGTGAGGCGAAGCTGCCCGAGGACGTGCGGCCGTCCGCGCTGCAGTGGCGCTGATCCCCAAATGCCACACGGGCACCGTGAGCGAACTCACGATGCCCGTGTGGGAATGCCGAAGGCCGGACTCGAACCGGCACGTCCTTGCGGACACTGCGCCCTGAACGCAGCGCGTCTACCAATTCCACCACTCCGGCAGGTACGACGGTAGAAGCCCAAGAATAGGGAGGGCGCCCCCCGGAAGTCAACGCCGATCCCGGAGAAACCGCATGAAGTCGGCCTCAACCGATTACGTTTCATGGGTATGGCCACCAAGGACGCGGACGAGGCAACTGAGCTGATCGCGCGCAACAAGCGGGCGCGACACGATTACGAAATCCTCGACACGTGGGAGGCCGGCATCGTGCTGACCGGAACCGAGGTCAAGGCGCTGCGAGAAGGGCGGGCGAACCTGACAGACGCCTTCGGTATCATCAATGAGGGCGAAGTGTTCCTGCTCAATCTGCACATTGGGGCTTACGGGCAGGGGAACATGTTCAATCATGAACCGACCCGCACGCGCAAATTGCTGCTGCATAAGCGCGAAATCCGTCGCCTGATCGGATCGGTGGAACGCCAGGGACTCACGCTGGTGCCGCTCGATTTGTATTTCCGACGGGGACGGGTAAAGACCAAGCTCGCACTCGTGCGCGGCAAGCAGCAGCACGACAAGCGGGAAGATCTCAAACGGCGCGATGCGGAGCGGGAAATCGCGCGGGTGCTCCGCCGTCGATGATGGGGTGGTTGGGAGGGGCGATCGCCATGCAACTGGCGGCAGCCGCGGGCCCGGAACTGCTGACAGTTCGCGTCGGGGATCGGACACGGACGGTGCCGGTCGTGCAGCAGGCCGATGGGGCCACGGTTTCCCTGGACGCGTTGGCGAAGGCGCTCGAGGGTACGATGACGCGCACCAGCGCCCGAAGTGTCCGTCTCGAGGTTGGGCAGGGCACCCTGGAGCTTCGCGCCGGAAGTGTTTACGGCACCAGTGGGGCCGACACCACCGTGCTGGTGTTTCCCGCGGCACGTCGTGGAAGCGATTGGTGGGTCCCGCTGTCGATGGCAACCGACCTGCTCCCGCGCATCAGCGGCACCAGCGTGCTGTATGACGCAGAGCGTCGCGAGATGCGGCGCTTTGCACCAATCACGGCGGCCCCACGGCCACTCCGCCCCGCCACGTTGGAGACGCACGACGCATCCCCGGCAACCAATGCCGGTGGTTCGACGATGCGTGCGTCGACGTCGGCGTCGCCGGCGACATCAGCGGGAACGCCCGTCGCCGGTCGACAACGGGTGGTGGTGGTCGACGCAGGCCATGGCGGCCCCGATAACGGCATGGCGGGCCCGATCGGTGGCGGTACACGCGTCCTTGAGAAGAACATCACGCTCGCCATGGCACAGGCGGTGCGACGCGCCCTCGAATCACGTGGCGTGCAGGTGGTCATGACCCG
>JBDKIJ010000148.1:0-6172 GCA_039797155.1 Gemmatimonadota bacterium
TTGCCCGACATCGTGAGCGAATACGTGCTGCCGCGCGAGGAATTCTGCGGCACGAAGTCGATGCTGTGGAGCGTGGAAACACGATCGTTGATTCGCTGCGGCTCGTAGCCGGGAATCGTGATCGGCACCTGCGCCGAACCGAGGATCGAGAGCAGGCGCGCAACCGAATCGGCGGCCACACCGGCCGTCTGGAAGCCGATATCGCTGCTGCTCAACAGCGTCTGCAGATCCTGCAGACGGCGATCGTACTGGAACGACGAGTTGAAGAAGAGGCGATCCATGCGGATCGGCCCCGAGGCGGAGCCTCCCAGCGACATGTTGGTGTACTGCTGCCCGGTCGCGATACCGATCCGATCGGCCCACTGCATCGGCGGCGCGATCAGGTTGCTCGAGAAACTGCGACGGATGAAGTTCGAGCCGGGGCGTGTCCGCACCTGAAGCTGCCCCCCGGAGAACCCGCCGCGCGAGACATCATACGACGACGTCGCCAGCGAAGTCATGACCGCTGCGTCACGCGGCAATGCCGCATCGCCGAAGTTGAGTCCGTTGAGCTGCGTATTGTTCTGGTCACCACCGAGGCCGAAGACCGAGAAGGCGTCGGCGGCCCCATCAGCGCCCAAAAGCAGCTGGACGCCGGGAATCGCCGACGCCATCGCGGCCAGATCGCCCATCTGCTCCGCGCTCAGGAAGCCGGCCATGTCATCACTGACACTCTTCTCGGTCCCCGAGACATCGGACACGGTATCGCTGCGCGAGACGGCCGCGCGCTCACTCACCTGCACGGCGTCGAGCGTGATGGCGGCCGGCGACAGGCGGGCATCGGCAATCAGGATTTCCTGATCCGCGGTGCGCTTCACCTGATAGCGGCGAGGCGCGAGCCCGATTCCGCTGAAGGTCACCCAATAATCGCCCTCGCCACCCGGGAACGAGATCGTGTACCGCCCGTTCTTGTCGGTGCGCTGGGTACGGCTCACGTTGCCACTCAGCGTCGTTGCCGTCACGAGCACGCTGGCGATCGGCAGCGAATCGGTACCGGTCACGCGGCCCCGAATGATATCCACCTGCTGAGCGGCGGCCGCGACACTACTCACGAGGAGCAGGGCGAAGGCGCCAAGCGCACGGCGGCAATGCGAAGTCAAAGAAGTCACAGCCTGTGTAGACGAAGGAATCCGGCCACTGTTAATGCTTCCACCCAAGGGCGGCGCCCGATGTCACCGGTCGGCAGCGTCAAGGGATATCCTGACTATGCGGCAGGGAGGTGTTTCGTTGGAACCGTGATGGTTCCGCAGCCGTCGCAGCCAGTCGCTCCCGGCACAAACGCCTCGTCCCGAGACTCGTTCCCGTTCGTCACCGCCCCAAGCAACGCGGGTGGTGATAACCGACTGACGGATCAGACCGATAGGTTTACCCCATGGACATTCTCCGCGATCCGCTCTGGAACAACATCCGGCTCGACCCGCTCGCGCTGGCGCTCCTCGACACCCCCACCGTCCAGCGCCTCCGCTACGTCAGACAGTTGGGCTTGGCCTTTCTCGTCTACCCCGGGGCGACCCACTCACGCTTCGAGCACGCGCTGGGCGCGTGGCACCTCGCCGGAATGGCGCTGCGGCTGCTCGACGAGCAGGGCGCGCTGGGTGGTATCCCCGACCGGGAGCGGCAGATCATTCGCGCCGCTGCGCTGTTGCACGACGTAGGCCACTATCCGTTTTCTCATGCCCTCGAGGAAATCGGGGTCACCGACCACGAGGAGGTGGCCCGCCCGCTCATCCTCGAGGGCGAAGTCGCGGCCATTCTGCGCCGCGCCCTTGGCGATGATGCGCCCGAGGCGATCTTTGCGCTGATCAGTGGCCGGAGTCCGCACCCGTTGCAGGGGCTCATCTCCGGGTCGATCGATCTCGACAAGATCGAATACCTGAAGCGGGACGCGACCATGTCGGGGGTCCCGTACGGCGAGATCGACGTCGACCGTCTGCTCAACTCGCTGGTGGTCGTCCCGCACCCGGAACATCAGCGCCCCGTGATCGGCGTGCACGAGAAGGGGCTGTCGGCACTGGAGTCCCTGCTCTTCGCGAAATATCAGATGTACCGGAACGTGTATTGGCATCACGCCGTGCGCAGTGCCACCGCGATGTACAAGCGGCTCGTGGCGGTCGCGCTCGAGACCGGCGCCGTCGCCGCCGATCGCGTGGCGCGATTCACGGACGAAGGATTGCTGGTGCATCTCGATACCGACACGCTCGTACCGGAAGCGCGCGCGCTCCTCGACGCCATCCGCGTCCGGCGTCTGCACAAGCGCGCCTATGAGTGCCCGGCCGCCACGCTGGGCACCGATGTCGGGGAGTGGATCGCGTCGGATTACCGGCTCACGCGTCGCGTCGAGGATGCCCTCGCGCGCGAACTCGGACTGCCGACGGGAGCGGTGCTTCTCGACTATCCGACCAAGACGCAGATGCTCGGCCTCGACCTGCCGATGCGGCGGCGTGACGGCCGAGTGGAACAATTGACGGCCGCGGGCTGGGAAGGCGCCATCAACCTGCCGCGCCTTTCGGATGAGCTGTACCAGAGCGCGCGGCGCCTTCGCGTCTATACGGCGGATCGAGCGCCGGTGCCCGCCGAACGGGTCCTCGCCGCACTGCAATTGGATGCCGAGACGGTACGGGCCCGACTGGACGCGAACGAACCGCTGCTGCGCTGAGCGGGTTCAGGGGGCGCGGTCGGGACGATGCCGACCGTGCGCCTCCGCCAACTTGCGGCCGATCCCCCGATAGAACGCCGCGTCCAGCGGTTTCTCCTCGGCGTCCAGCGCCATCGCACACCGCTCGAGGGCGAAGAGAATGTTGCCCAGATAGAGCTGGGCCACGTCACCGACACGGTCATCCGCCCCGTGATTGGCGGGAGAGACCGAGGCGTCCGACGTCATACCCCGGCGTTGATCACGTGCACGACGATCGCCGTGATGTTATCGAGGCCACCCCGCCGATTGGCTTCGGCGATCAGGGCGTCCACGACCCGTCCGGGAGACTGGTTGGTGCTGAGAATGGCGCGCAATTGCGGATCCTCGACCATGCCGGTCAGGCCGTCGGAGGCCAACAGATACACGTCGTTCGGCTGTATCGCGCCCGTCAGGACGTCGACCTCGACGGCCGCATTGGCCCCCACGCAGCGCGTGATGACGTTGCTGTAGGGGTGAAACCGAGCCTGTTCAGGGGTGAGGAACCCGGCGTCGACCTGCTCCTGCACGTACGAGTGGTCCTTGGTCACCTGCCGGAGCTCCCCCTCGCGCAGCAGGTAGACGCGCGAATCGCCGATATGGCCGATGACATAGCGCCCCTGCCCCACCAGCAGACACGACGCCGTCGTGCCCATCCCGTGCTTATCGACCTCTTCGATCGTGCGCTCGTAGATCACCCGGTTGGCCGCCTGCAGCGCCTGCGCCATCCGCATCGGCACGTCGTTGGCCGTGAGGTCCCGGATGGCGTCGAGCTCGCGGGCCACGATCTGGACGGCCATCTCACTGGCCACCTCCCCCGCAGCATGCCCCCCCATACCGTCAGCCACAATGAAGAGGCCGCGCTGGTGGTCAGCGTCCGCGTGGAGGTTGTCTTCGTTGCCTGCGCGGACGCGTCCGACATCGGTGCCGGCGGCGACGGATAGCTGCACGTGCGTGGGGTGGAACGTCCCGAAAGATGACGACTCGAGGCCGTGACGAACTGATCGAAGCTATGGCGAAGCTACCCGGCCGTGACGGGAGTTGGCAAGCGCGCGCGCCAAGACCGGGATCCTGTTGGGGCCCCCGATAGTTTTCCGGCCATGAAGGACCGGATCCGCATCCTTGGTGCCCGCCAGCACAATCTGAAGGGCGTCGACCTTGAACTCCCGCGCCGCGCCATCACCGTCGTGACCGGCGTCTCAGGCTCGGGCAAGTCGTCGTTGGCCTTCGATACGCTCTATGCCGAGGGACAGCGTCGCTACGTCGAATCGCTCTCGGCGTACGCCCGGCAGTTCCTCGAGCGCATGGAGAAGCCCGCCGTCGACCTCATCGAGGGGATGTCGCCGGCGGTGGCCATCGAGCAGAAGAATCCGACCCGGACGTCGCGGTCGACGGTCGGGACCGCCACCGAGATCTACGACTACCTCCGGCTGCTCTGGGCCCGCGTCGGCCGGACCTATTGCCGGGTCTGCGAACGGGAATTACGCCCCGCCACAGTCCAATCCGTCACGGATGTCGTGTTGGCACTCCCGGAGGGCACCCGGTTCCTGGTGGCGTGTCCGCTCATCCGCTCGGAGACGGTCACCCACGCGGTGATCGCCGAAAACCTCCGCGCGCGCGGCTTCGTGCGCGTGGCGATCGGCCTGACGATGTATCACCTCGACGAGATCACCCCGGACGAGGTGGATCTGGCCGACGCCGCCGATGTGCGCATCATCATCGATCGACTCCGCGTGGACGCGTCGACGCGCGGCCGCATCGCGGATGCCGTTCAGACGGCCTTCCTCGAGGGGGACGGCGACGCGATCCTGCTCTTCCCGGAGGCGATCCAGACGCCAGACGGGTGGCACCATGACCGGGCCGGATCCGCGCCCGTCCATCAGCTCGCCTTCACCGAACGGTTCGAGTGCCCTGATGACGGCACGCGCGCGCCTCAGCCAACACCGCAGCTGTTCTCGTTCAACAATCCGCGCGGCGCATGTTCCACGTGCAACGGGTTTGGGGCCACGCTCGACTACGACGAATCCCTGATCGTGCCGAATGGATCACGCTCCATTCGGGAGGGGGCGATCGATCCCTGGACCGCACCACGCTACGAGAAGCAGCGGCGCGTGGTGGTCGAGTTTGCCCGGAGCCTCGGTGTCTCGCCGGATGCGCCCTGGTCCACGCTGCCCGCCTCGGCCAAGAAGCAACTGTTACACGCCAAGAGTCGGGCGTACACGGGGATCTATCCGTTTCTCGAGGCCCTCGAGGAGAAGCGCTACAAGCAGTACATCCGGGTCTTCCTGCGCAAATACCAGAGCGCCCAGCCGTGCCGGAGTTGCGGCGGTGCCAAGCTGCAGCCGGAGGCGATGCAGGTGCGTATCGCGGGACGCACGATCGCCGAGGTGGCGCAACTTCCCGTGCGGGATCTGCGGACGTGGCTGGATGAGCTCGCCCTCGAAGGGAGCGCCGCGCACATCGCCGAAACGGTGCTGCGCGAGGCACGCGCCCGCACCCGCTTTCTGGCCGACGTCGGCCTCACGTATCTCACGCTCGATCGCGCGACACGCACGCTCTCGGGGGGCGAGGCCCAGCGCATCACGCTGGCCAACGCACTCGGTGCGGCGCTCGTGGATGCCACCTACGTGCTCGACGAACCCAGCATCGGACTGCATCCGCGTGATCTGGATCGCCTGTTGTCGCTGCTCGTGCGCCTGCGCGACTTCGGCAATACGGTGATCATGGTCGAACATGACCTCGAGGCGATGCGGATCGCCGATTACATGGTCGAGATGGGTCCAGCGGCCGGCGAACATGGCGGGCGGGTCGTCTTCGCCGGCCCCATGCAGGATATGGCCAAGAGTCCCCTCACGGGCCAATACCTCACGGGAGCACGCCGCATCGAGGTGCCGACGACGCGACGGCCGCTCGGCACGCGGTGGCTCGAGGTACGGGGCGCTCGTGCCAATAACGTCGACGGGGTGGATGTCCGCATCCCGCTGGGCGCCATGACCGTGGTGACCGGCGTGTCGGGCTCAGGCAAAAGCACCCTCGTGCACGATGTGCTGTTCCACGTCCTCGAGACGCAACTGCACGGCGAGCACTCCGCGAAGGAGCACCTGGGCGAACTCGTGGGGACAGTCACGGCGCTCAAGGGCATCGAACATCTGGACGACGTGGTGCTGGTGGACCAGAGCCCGATTGGGAAGTCACCGCGTTCCAATCCAGTGACCTATGTGAAGGCCTTCGATGAAATCCGCCGCCTCTTTGCCGAGGTCCCGCTGGCGCGCACGCGCGGTTACAGCGCCGGCCATTTCTCCTTCAACGTCGCGGGCGGACGGTGCGACCACTGCGAGGGCGCGGGCGCGTTGGAAGTGGAGATGGTGTTCATGGCCGACGTGTTCGTGCCGTGCGACGCCTGCGGCGGCAAGCGCTTCAAGCCGGAGGTCCTCGAGGTACGCGTGAAGGGGCGTTCGATCG
>JBDKIJ010000149.1:0-3823 GCA_039797155.1 Gemmatimonadota bacterium
GTAGACTTCCACCTGTACCTTGAGATCACTGCCGACCAGGCGGGTGAGGCCGGCGACGACCTGATCGGCGTAGAACGGACGCAGCTGCTTAGCATTGGCCGCATCCCCGACGAGCCAGATATAGCTCGGCGCCTGCCAATACCGCCCACCGGCGAGCGTGACGGTGGTCGCGTCATCCAGTCGAAGCGCGGCACTCACTCGGGGTGCAACACGGAGGGCGTTGCCAAGAAAGCCGTACCAATCGCCGCGGAGGCCACCCGAGAGGCGCAGCGTCGGTGTCGCCTGCCAGCTGGCCTGCGCGTAGGTCCCGTTCCGAAGCGCAGTGAAGCTGGTATCGACGCGAAAGGCGCGCGGTGCTCCGATGTCGTTGCGGCGCACGAAACCCGCCAGCGTCGCATCGTACCGCAAGGCACTCGCATACTTGAACTGCGACCCGGCTTCGACACTCAGCGTCGGTGAGACGGACCATGACAGGTCGCTGCGGAGACTGCTTTCGCCTTCGGTGGAGCGGCTGCTGAAGACCGGCGCCAGCAAGGTGTCATTCTGCACGCTTTCGTAGCGCGTCCACGTACGCCCCAGCGTGGTGGTGAGCACCGCCTTGGGGAGCAGCCGCTTCCACGTGAGGCCGCTGAAGTACTGCGTCTGCGTCGGCGCCAAAACCTGCGCATTGCTGACGCGTGCCGTGTCATTCTCGTAGTTGAATGAGACCGTCCCACGGGCCCCAATCGTGAGGAAGCTGAACGCATCGCGATTGGATGGACGCCAGACGGCCTTCACGGTGGCGTCGGTGTACTTCGGAATGAAGCTGGCGCCGATCGCCTTGAAGAGGAGATCGAGATAACTCTGGCGCACATTCGCCAGGAATGAACCGCGTGTCCCGATCGGCCCTTCCAGTACCGCGCCGTACTGTGAGGCTGCAACATTCAATTCCCCACTCACCCGCTCGCGGTTCCCCTCACGGAGCGTGATGCTGGTGGCGGACGAGGTCCGATCGCCGAATCGCGCGCCGAAGCCGCCGGCCGAAAGACTGGCCTGTTCGACGAAGCGAATGTTGATGAGCGAGAGCGGGCCGCCGGTCGAGCCCTGCGAGCCGAAGTGGTTGATATTCGGCACCTCGACATTGTCCACGACAAACAGATTCTCGAACGGCGCCCCACCGCGCACGACGAGGTCATTGCGCGCGGCGTTCGTGACCCCAACTCCAGGCGCCACCGACACCGCGCGCAACACATCCTCCTGCGCGCCGGGTTGGCGCCGGACTTCTTCTGCCGTATACGACTGCGTCGAGACCGGTGTGGCCGGCGCCGCGATCACCGGAAACGCTTCGGGGCGCACGGTGACGGTTTGCAGCTGCACGTCCACCGGGCGCAGGGTGATCACCACCTCGGCCGGCTTGGCCGGCGAGACCGCGATGTCGCCGCGGGTGACGGGCGCATAACCAAGCCGGCGGACCTCGAGGGTGACAATACCGGTGGGAACGCCGCGGACGACAAACCGCCCGGCCTCGTCGCTCTGGGTTTGCAGCGACTGCCCGACCACGCGAATCACCGCGCCGGCAATCGGCGCCTCGGTGACGGCCTCGACGAGCCGGCCCGTGATGACCCCGGTGGACTGGGCCATGAGCGCCGCCGGACGGACGCATATGGTGAGCAATAGGGCGAACAGTGGCGCCATCAGACGGCGAGCATCGATCGGTGTCATGCTGCCTTCAACGCCGGACGGGTGCGCGCGGTGCCCGGCACCATGCGGCTTTCTGCTTGGTGATATGGGTACGCGTTACATCCCGTACAGTCGCCGTCTGGCCCAGAGCGCCACGTACACCAGCCCCACCAGCGCCGGCACCTCGATCAGCGGCCCGACCACGGCAGCAAGCGCCTCACCGGACCCAATCCCGAAGGTCGCCACCGCCACGGCAATGGCGAGCTCGAAGTTGTTCCCCGCAGCCGTGAATGACAGGGCCGCCGTGCGCTCGTAGTCAAAGCCGAGTCGATGTCCCCACCAGAACGCGGCACCGAACATCAGCACGAAGTACACCAGCAGCGGTATCGCAATGCGTACGACGTCGAGCGGTAAGGACAGAATGCGATGCCCCTGCATCGCGAACATCAGCACGATGGTATAGAGCAGTCCCAGCAGGGCGGTCGGGCCGATCCGCGGCAGGAAGGTCTGTTCGTACCACGCCATGCCGCGCGCTGCGGTCAGCCACCGCCGCGTGAGATAACCGGCCAGCAACGGGACACCGAGAAAAATCGCGACGCTTTTGGCAATCGCTGCCATGCTCACGTTCAGCACCGCCGTGTCGGCACCGAACCATCCGGGGATCACGGTGAGAAAGAGCCAGCCCAGCACCGAGTAGGTGAGGATCTGGAACACCGAGTTGAGTGCCACCAGCACCGCGGCCAATTCGTTGGAGCCGCACGCGAGCGCATTCCAGATCAGCACCATGGCAATGCATCGCGCCAATCCGATCAGCACCAGGCCATTCCGGTACTCGGGGAGGTCGGCAAGAAACAGCCATGCCAGCCCCAACATGAGCAGCGGACCGATCACCCAGTTGAGCACCAGCGACGTACCAAGCAGCCGAGTGTCGCGTATCTGCGACGTGATCGTTTCGTAGCGGACCTTGGCCAGCACGGGATACATCATCCACAGCAAGCCGACGGCGATCGGTACCGAAACGCCCGCGATCTGCATGCGGTCCAACATGACACCCAGATCGGGCACGGCGCGTCCCAGCGCCAATCCGGCGCCCATCGCCGCCACAATCCAGAGCGGAAGCAGCCGGTCGAGGAGCGAGAGCCGGCCATAGACCGGAACGTTCGGTGCAGCACGCGTCATTGGGCGAGGGCATCCCGTTCGGCGTGGATCATCGAGGCGGCCGCACGTAGCGTCTCGGCGTCCATCGTCTCCAATGGCAGCGCGAGCAGCGCCTCGATGCGCGAATGCAGCGCCTGATAGGTCGCCTCGAACGCCTTCCGTGCCGCCGTCGGCTCGTGCTCATCGGCGGGATCCGGGAGCCCCCAGTGCACCTGTACCGCGGCACCGGGGAAGAACGGGCATGCATCCCGGGCGTTATCGCACACCGTAATGGCCAGATCAAACCGATCGCCGGCGATCTCGTCGATCGACTTGGGGACGCGGTCGCTCCAAACGATTCCATGCGCCGCGAGGGTTTCGACGGCATACGGATTGACGCGCGCAGCTGGGCGTGAGCCGGCGCTGGCGGCGGTCACCGGGCGCCCATGACGCGCGACACCCATAGTCTTGAGGAGTGCCTCACCGAGCTGACTGCGCGCGGAGTTGCCGGTACACAGAACGAGTACGCGAAACGGAGCGGCCACCGTACTCACGCGACGAGCGCTCCAGCATGCTTGGTCGCGCGAACGAACGCCGCCATGAACTTGCCGTCGATCTCTTCGAGATTGGCGGTGACGTCGACCCCGGATTCGCTGAGGAACTGCCGCGCATCCTCACTCTTGTAGAAGCGGGTGGGCTCGATGTCGATGTCCGTGAAGCCGACCTCCGCCAGCAGCGTGCGGAACTCCGACTCTTCCAGCGCACCGGCCACACACCCCACCCAGAGGAGCATCGAACGGCGGACATCTTCCGGGACCGCACCGCGCACCACGACATCACTGATGGCGAACCGGCCACCCGGCTTGAGCACGCGGAATGCTTCACGCAACGTCTGGCGCTTGTCACCAGACAGGTTGATCACGCAGTTGGAGATGATCACATCGACCGACGTATCGGGGAGCGGAATCGCCTCGATCTGCCCTTTCAGGAATTCGACGTTCGTCACGCCGGCCTCGGCGGCATTCTT
>JBDKIJ010000150.1:0-4402 GCA_039797155.1 Gemmatimonadota bacterium
CGACACGGGCAACAAGAGCGATAGCCCGGGGAACGGCCTCTTCACCGGCAATCCCGAGATGACGTCGGGGACGCTGACGTTCGATACACCGCAGTCCGGGTGGTTCGGCATCGGTCTCAAGGCATCCGACGCGGTGGCGGTATATGTCTACAACGCAACGGCCCCGGTCTCGTCCTTCTCGTTCAGTACGGCGGGCGTCGGGTCGGGCGAACATGATCTGTCGCACGCGGCGTTCTACGACGGATCCGGCATGAGCGTGGTCCCCGAACCCTCAACCTATGCCCTCATGGCGGCTGGGCTGAGCGGGCTGCTCGCGCTCACTCGGCGTCGGCGCTCCGCCTGAAGAACACGCCGGGGAAACCCTGGGCAGCTGGCGGGGCCGCCACCATCGGTCCCGCCGGCTTACTGGGCCGCGCTGACAGCAGGTGATCGACGCCCGCGATAGGAAGAGGGGCGCCAAACAGCCATCCCTGCTGGTGAGTGCAGTGGAGGCGGGCCAGATGCTGGGATTGGGGCGTGTGCTCGACTCCAGCCGCCGAGATGCGAAGTCCCAGTCCTCCGGACAGGCGCACCAGGCTTGAGACAATCGCCTGATCCCGTACGTCGGTGGCCAAGGACTCCACAAATCGCCGATCGATCTTGATCGCATCGACCGGTGCGTCACGCAAAAACGTCAGCGAAGCGCGACCGACACCGAAATCGTCCACGCACAGGTGGGCCCCGCGAGCGACCAGCGCGCGCAAGGCGTCAAAAGCCGGCTCGACATCCTCGTCCGCCTGCTGCTCCGTGATCTCGAAGGTGACGGCGCCTGCCGGACAGTTCGTCTCCGCCAGAATGCGCGACACCGACGCTGCAAACCCGTGCTCTCGCAGCTGAACGGTCGACAGGTTCACCGCCAGCTCGAGCCCTGAGGCGGGGGCGGTACGGGCTCCACGCCATCGTACCAACGCCGTACACGCCTGGCGCAGCACGGCCTCCCCCATCGGTACGATCAGGCCGGTGTCTTCGGCGAGGGGAAGAAACTGATCCGGAAGCAGCACGAGCCCCTCGGGCGTGACCCATCTGATCAGCGCTTCAACCGCCGTCACCTGCTCGGCGACCACATCCAGAATCGGCTGGAAGTACACGGTGATCTCCCCACGCTCCAGCGCCTGCCGGAGTCGGGTCTCTCGTCGCCGAGTCACGGAGTCGGCAATCTGGGGGGCCAGCAACGGTGAGTGGAAATCACCCGGTGCCCGCTGTACGGCACGGCGGCGCGCCATCTTCTCGCGGTACATGTCGGCGTCTGCCGCCTCAAGGAGGACTTCGGCGTCGACGCCGTCGAGCGGCGACATCGCCGTGCCGATGCTGACACCAAGCGGCACGGGGACGCCATCCGCGAGCACCACGGGCTTCTGCATGAGCTCCAGCACCTGCTCCTTCACGAGCGCCATGTCCCGACGGCTGGTGACATCGGGGAGCAGCATGACGAACTCGTCGCCCCCGAGTCGCGCCACGGTATCCGAGCGCCGCACGCACCCAAGCAGTCGGTTGGCGACCTCCCGGAGCAGCACATCACCGGCCGCATGCCCGCGCGTGTCGTTCACCGCCTTGAAGCCGTCGAGGTCGATGAACAGGACGCCGGTCTTTCGCTGGTATCGTGCCCCGAGTGCCAGCGCCCGGTCGAGCTGATCGAGGAAGAGCGCGCGATTGGCGATCCCCGTCAGCGGATCATGTGTGGCGCGATGGGCTGCCTCGTGACAGGCCTGATGCAGCTGCAGCATACGTCGATGCCGCTCAATACCGGCCACGAGCAGTGTCCCCAGGGCCTCGGGCGCCAGATGCGCCTTCGCTACGCACTCTGCGGCGCCGGCTCGGATCGCTCCGAGCACCGATTCCGCATCGACTGATCGGCTGTATACCACGACCGGGACGCCGGGCGCCGCACCGCGTACCCCAGCCAGGGCGGGGAGCCCCTCGGCGTCCGTGGACTGCCATTCCAAGACGATCACATCAAACCGTTGGTGCATGAGTGCACGGATCGCTTCCGTCAGCCCACGTACCCGTGTGATCACCGGCTGCCACCCGGTATCCTCACGCATGGCGGCCTCGGAACGGTTGGCGTCCTCATCCGCGTTCTCGATGAGCAGGACGCGGTGCACCGCCAACGGCGAACTGGCGTTTTCCACGGTGGTGTTGTTGTCAAAATTTTGTGACTGCATCACGCGAACCCTTTTGATCCACATTTCATGACCACGAGTGCCGCTACACAGGTGCCATCCATTGGAGCGATGGCGCCGGATTTCACGGTCCCGTCGACGGCCGGGGAGTCTGTCACGTTGTCCGCGTTCCGCGGTCACAAACATGTTCTGCTGGCATTTTTCCCCGCAGCATTTACCAGCGTCTGCACTAGCGAATTGTGTGCCTTCGGGGAGGATTTCGATCAGTTTGCATCACAGGACGTCGAAGTTCTTCCAGTTTCAGTAGATAACGTCCCATCCCTCAACGAATTTCGCAGCAAGTACGGGATGCGAACTGCGCTCCTGTCCGACTTTCGTCGGGAAGTCGCCCCGGCGTACGGCGTGATGTTGCCGAGCCTGGTGGCGAATCGCGCGTACTTTCTGATTGACAAGGCGGGCGTGGTGCGCTGGGTGCATGTGGAGGAGCATCCGGGGCACCGCCGAGAGAATGCGGAAATTCTTGAAGCGATAAAGAACGCGATCTCGTGAGTCGCGCCCCCGCTCGCGTGGGGTGCTGTAACCACATAAATCACAAAAAGTGATTTGCACACAGGGCGTACGGCCGATGAGCCGGCGCCCTGTCGTTGTTCGCCCTATCTCCGATCGAATCGGTCAGCTTGTCCGAATTGCTCGCCGATCCTACCTTGCGAGTCGGTCATCGCGCTCTTCCTTCATCGCAGACGAATGCTGGACATGTCGGGCTCTACCATACCGGCGATCGGCGAGTGTGCCCGCCTCATGGCCACCGCACCCGACTCCACGCTCGGCATCGCGGCGGTACTTGGCCTCGTGGGAAAGGCCGACGCCCGGATCCGGCGGGTCGAGCTGCACGACGAACTGGCCGGCACGCCCCCCGTGATCTGGACCAGCGACGAGGTCGAAGACGAGGTCGATGACAAGGGCGCTTACGGGGCGATGGCACAGATCGAGGTGCCGATTCTGGCGGCCGATGTGCGGATCGCGGCGCTCCGGATCGGCTACCGAGCCGATGGAAGCCTGCCGGACACCACGGTGTTTGCTGCCGTCGCGAACCTCTTCGCGATTGCCCTGACGCGCGATGCCGCGCTGCGGGCCCTGCAGGGAGAGTTGACCCAACATGTCCGTGACATTGCGCTCCAGCGGACGTTCATCGAACGGATCATTGACTCCCTTCCCGTGAGTCTCTACGTGGTCGATCGCGACTACCGGATCCATGTCTGGAATCACACCCGGGAGTCCGGTGCGCAGGGCATCGCCCGGCAGGACGCCATCGGGCGGACCATCTTCGACGTCATGAGCCGACAGCCGGCCGACCGGTTGCGCGAGGAATTCGACGAGGTGTTCGCCTCGGGGCGCCTCCAGCAGTTCCAGATGGAAACCGAGGCCTTCGGTGAGCCCCGCCTCTATCGCATTTCGAAGATCCCCATGCGGCTGGCGGGCGACGCGGTCACCCACGTCATCACGATCGGGGAGGACCTCACTGATTGGAAGACGGCCATGGACCGGAGCGCGCAGGTGGAAAAGCTGGCGGCGCTCGGGCAGCTCGCGGCCGGGGTCATGCACGAGATCAACAATCCGTTGGCCACTATCGCTGCCTGTGTGGAAACCATGGCGCTACAACCGGCGCTCCCGGCGACTGGCGGCGGGAGCGACGTGTCCGGGGCGACCTCGCTGATCCGGATCATCGAACTCGAGGTGGAGCGCTGCAAGAAGATCGTGAACGGGTTGTTGGAGTTCTCCCGTCCCAAGGCGACGTCGCACGAGCCGATCGATCTGTCGGCGACTATGGAGCGCGCCCTGTTCCTCCTGCAGCATCATCCCCGCTTCAAGCGCGCACGCGTGACGGCGGCGCTGGAGCCGGTGGGGACCCTCTGGGTGCAGGGGAGCGCTGATCAGCTGGTTCAGGTGCTGATTGCGCTCGTGATGAATGCCCTGGACGCCACGCCGGAGGGGGGGCGGGTGCTGGTCCGCACGCGGATCGACGACACGGTCGACGGAACCCCGCGCGCCTTCATGGAAGTGGAGGATGAAGGTCCTGGGATCCCGCGGGCCATGCAGGCCAAGGTCTTCGAGCCGTTTTTCACGACCAAGCCGGTCGGGCAGGGGACGGGGCTCGGTCTCGCGATCTGTTACGGCATCATCAGCGATCATGGCGGGACGATCGAGCTGGTGCAGTCCGATGGCCCTGGGGCGCATTTCCGCGT
>JBDKIJ010000151.1:0-3556 GCA_039797155.1 Gemmatimonadota bacterium
GCGGTGAGCGAACCGGTCTTGCCCTTGACGCGACCCTCCGTGACCTTCTCCACGTAGTCCGCATTCACGCGCGCCGCGCGCTCGAGAAGACGGGAGTGCAGGTAGAACACGTCTCCGGGATACGCTTCGCGACCCGGCGGTCGCTTCAGGAGCAGGGAGATCTGGCGATAAGCCCACGCCTGCTTGGTCAGGTCGTCATAAATGACGAGTGCATCTTGCCCGTTATCCCGGAAGAACTCGCCCATGGAGCAACCGGCGTAGGGCGCGATGAACTGCATGGGCGCCGGATCCGAGGCGCTCGCGGAGACCACGATGGTGTATTCCATCGCGCCGTATTCTTCGAGGGTGCGAACGATGTTGGCGACGGTCGACATCTTCTGACCGATCGCGACATAGATGCACTTAATGCCGCTCGACTTCTGGTTGATGATGGCGTCGATGGCAATCGCAGTCTTGCCGATCTGGCGGTCGCCAATGATCAGTTCCCGCTGCCCGCGACCGATCGGCACCA
This sequence comes from Gemmatimonadota bacterium, assembly GCA_039797155.1. Classification (GTDB taxonomy): domain Bacteria; phylum Gemmatimonadota; class Gemmatimonadetes; order Gemmatimonadales; family Gemmatimonadaceae; genus Gemmatimonas. Next base: position 512 of record JBDKIJ010000151.1, read on the forward strand.
TGGCGTCGATCGCCTTGAGACCGATCTGCACCGGCTGGTTTACCGACTGACGCGCGATAACGCCGGGCGCCACTTTTTCAATCGGCGAGGACAGCGTCGCCCCGAGCGGACCCTTGCCGTCGATCGGGTTGCCAAGCGCGTCGACCACGCGACCGAGCAGCTCGTTACCCACCGGGACTTCCAGAATGCGCCCGGTGCAGCGTGCCTTCATTCCTTCAGACAAGCCTTTGTAGTCGCCGAGAACCACGACGCCGACCGAGTCGCGCTCCAGGTTCAGCGCCATGCCATAGAGACCGCCCGAGAATTCGATCATCTCGCCGTACTTGGCTTCTGCCAGTCCGTGAATTCGGACGATACCGTCCGATACTCCAACGATCGTGCCTTCGTTTTGCGCTTCCGCCCGAACATCGAGACTCTCGATGCGACGCTTGATGATGTCGCTGATTTCGGAGGGGTTCAGTTGCTGCATGTTGGATTCCTCAGTTGCTGTTCGGCGGCCCGGCTTTGAAACCGGCTCGCGTCAGGCCCGTTGCAGAGTTTCTGCAAGTCGCGCCAGACGCCCGCGCAGGGAGCCATCCACGACCGTATCGCCAGCGCGAATGATCGCGCCTCCCACCAGCGCGGGATCGACCCGGCTGGTCATGTTCACTTCACGCGCATACCGACGCGCGAGCGCATCCCGCAACAGCGCGGACTGCGCGTCCGTCAGCGGGAACGCGGATACCACTTCGACATCCAGTACCCGCTCTTCCTGTGCCTTCAACTCTTCGAACTGCGCGTTGATCTCGCCGATGAGACCGAGGCGCTTGTTGCGCGCGAGCAGATCCACCAGCGCGCGACCACGATCATCGAGCGAGTCCGCGCACAGCGCGGCGAGACGTCGCGCCTTGTCCGGCTCCGGCATATCCGGTGATTCCAGAAGCTGCTCGACCAAGGGCTGCGAAGCCACCGCGGCAAGCAGCGCGAGCATGTCGCCCCACGGGCCGAGACGAGCCTGCGACTTAGCCAGCTCGAACACAGCTTTCGCGTAAGGGCGTGCCAACGTTGCGATTTCAGCCATGGGGAGTTGCCTCGATCAAAGCTCAGCCGCCAGCTGACGCAGAAGCGCATCATGCGCGTTCGCGTCCACCGAAGCGCCCAGAATGCGCTCGGCGCCCACGAGCGCGAGCGTTGCAACCTGGCCGCGGAGGGCTTCCTTCGCGCGGTTGATGTCCTGGCCCAGTTCGGCCTGCTGCGCTTCCCGCAGCCGGTCCCCTTCCGCGCGTGCTTCCACTTTCGCGGTCTCGATCATGCTGGCTGCCTGCTGGCGCGCCTGGTCGATGAGACGGGACGCTTCTTCCTTGGCTTCCCGCAGCTGATCCGCGGCGCGATCCTGAGCCAACTTCAAATTGGTCTCTGCGCGTTCAGCGGCAGCCAGGCCTTCACCGATTGCCACCTGGCGATCACGCATGGCTTTCACCACCGGCGGCCAGATGAACTTCCAGCAAAACCAGACGAACACGAAGAACGTGATGCTCTGGCCAATGAGCGTCAGGTTGAGAGTCATAAGCTCACCTCGATCCTTGTCGCACTCTTCGGCCCGCGACCGCTGCGGTCGGGGGCGTGAATCCCGTCGGCTGCGCCCAGAGCCCGGCAGAACACCGCAGCTTCCCGGCGCTTGCCCGCGGGGTTAGACAGCAAAGACCAGATAAAGGCTGATACCCACCGCGATCATGGGCACAGCGTCCACGAGGCCCAGCACGATAAACAGCTGGGTACGCAGCAGCGGCAGCAGTTCCGGCTGGCGCGCAACGCCTTCCATGAACTTTCCACCCAAGATGGCCACGCCAATGGCTGCGCCGACGGCACCCAGACCCATCATCAGGGCTGCAGCGATAAACAAGACTGACTGTTCCATGATCACTCCCAGTTTCCAGTTGTCGATGCCCGCAGGGGCGGTCGATTAGTGCTCGGATTCCACGTCGTGGGCCTGAGCCAGATACACCACGGTGAGAACGGCGAAAACGAAGGCCTGCAAGGTAATCACGAGCACGTGGAACACGGCCCACGCCCACTGCAGCACCCCCGCAAACACGCTGAACACGACGCCACCCGCGAACATCAGCGCGATCAGGATGAAGATCATTTCTCCGGCGTAGAGGTTGCCGAAGAGTCGCAACCCGAGCGAAATCGGCTTCGCGATCAGGGTGACACCCTCGAGCACGAGATTGACCGGGGCAAACGCCTTGGGGAACGGGTGGAACAGGAGTTCACCCATGAAACCGCCCAGGCCCTTGCACTTGATGCTGTAGTAAATGATGAGCATGAAAACCGCGATGGCCATGCCCATGGTGATATTCGGATCTGTCGAAGGAACGATCTTCATGAACGGCACGCCAAGTGCGTGCGCAAGACCGGGCAGCCAGTCGATGGGGAGCAGGTCCATCAGGTTCATCAGGAACACCCACACGAAGATCGTCATCGCCAGGGGGGCGATGAGATCGTTCTTGTGGCTGAAAATGCTGCGCGTTGTGTCGTCGATGAAGTCGACGATCATTTCCACAAAATTCTGCAAACCGCCAGGGACGCCCGCGGTCGCCTTGCGCGATGCACCCCAGAACAGGGCGAGAAACAGGGCGCCCAGCACGATCGAGAAGCCCATGGTGTCCACGTTGATCGACCAGAACCCCATGGATTGCGCCTGCTCGGCAGACTCTGCAAAGCCCCACGAACCGTCGGGGTTTTTGCCATAGACGAGGTTGGTGAGGTGATGACGAATGTAGTCGCCGGAATTTTCTGCCGCACTAGCCATGCCGTTTCACTTTTCCCTGTCGAGGGTCCGCGGACCGGACCAAACGTACGCCACTTGCGCGAGCACCAACGTTCCGAAGAACCCCAGCGCGGCTGGGGCCCACCAGACGAACGTAGCCACCATCAAAAGCGCCATCACCAGCGAGCGCACTATCCAGAGGACGATAAGTCCTTCCGGTTGTGCAGTTCGCGCGAGACGGAGGGCGTACCATCCGTTCGCCACGACGCAAATGAAGCCTGCCGCAAGTGCCGACA
>JBDKIJ010000152.1:0-2982 GCA_039797155.1 Gemmatimonadota bacterium
GCCTCGCTCTCCAGCTTCTACATCACGGTCCCGATCTGTAATGACACCCAGGGGCCCGACTGTACCAAGTTGCGTCTGGGTGACAGCCATCTGACGACCACGCAGCCCGCCCGTGGTAAGCTCTACTCGTGTTCCGGCGCCAATCCGAATGCCCCAGGGAGCATTCGCAGCCGCATCACGTGGATTGATGACGCCGCGCAAACGTGGAATCTGCTCCGGAAGCCGTTCCTCCCCGCGGGGACGTTCTCCGCGCCCGGTGGCACCTTTACCATCACGGAGCAGGGGAGTACGCGCGTCGTGCAGGCGAACAATCTGCCGGTGGACGGCAAAGTGGGCGATTGGCCGATGACCCGCTATGCCGCGCTCACCGCCATCGACCCGAATCCCGGAACGCCATCGGCCAAGGTGTACCGCTTCGATCTGCCGGTGCAGCCGACCGTCGCAACGGCGCCGGGGTGCGTATCACTCGGTGCGATCGGCGTCACGGCGAATGGGGTGGTGCTGTACAATGCCATGGATGCCCGTGGCAACGATGCGGTCGCGCATGAAATCGTTGACGCCTACGGCGGTCATCCGGCACAGTCCGACTACCACTACCATTTTCTCCCGGATCGTCTCGATAGCAAGCCGCTCGCCGATGGCCACTCAGGGATCGTCGGATGGATTCGCGATGGCTTCCCGTTGTATGGCTACAAGGGAAGCGGGGGCGTGGAGCTGACCAACGCCGATCTCGACGAGTGCCACGGTCACACTCATGGCACCCTCGGTTATCACTACCATGCCACCATCGAATACCCGTACACCGTTGGCTGCTACCGCGGCACACCGCGTTAAGTCGTAACCCCGCGGGGCAAGACGACGGAGGGCTTACCGCCCCCCGAACTGGACTGGCAGCCAGTAGGTGAACTTGACCGACAGGAAGTTGTCGCCAGCGGCCTGCGTAGTACGAAAGAGCTCGCTCGAGCGGGCTGCCGGTCCGAAGAGCTCATCGGTGCGACGGTTTTGCTGCCAGACGACGAAGAGCGTGCTCCCGGGGGTCCATTCCCATCGCATGACCACGTTCGAGCGGAAGGAGAGGACGTGAAAATCCCGGTTCCCGATGGTGAACGATGAGGTTCCATCGACAATCGTGAAAATCCCGTTCGCGTCACGCGCGATGGTCGTGCCGTCGGTCCCGTATTCGCGGAGCTGACGACTGCGTGGGGCCGACAGTTCGCCAATGCGCTCGTAGGTGCCGCTGGCCACAAAAGGCTCGGCGTATCCTTCCAGCGTGAGGTTGGGCGAAAAGGCGAAATTCGCCCGCAGCTTCGTCGAGATGGTGGTGCGGTCGATGAAGCCGAAGATGTAGCGATTGCCGAATGTCCGTGTGCCGCCAGCCACGCGCGTAATGTACTGTCGCGGATCAACGCCACTCTGATACGTGGGCTCCATCGAGAGCGACAGGCGTGGCATGGGGCGGAGCGTCAATTGTCCACCGACGCTGCGTCGACGCGCGCCGAATTCATCGAACTCGTAATTGCCGTTGATGCGCCAGCTCGTTGCCGCGCCGAATGGACTGTTCAAGCGGAACTCCTGACGGAATTCCCGCGGCGTGCCCATGTACGGGCCCCCACGCGTCAGGGCGTCGTCGATCGTCGGCAAGTTGAGCGTCGTGCGGACATTGAGGTTCCAGAAGTTCAGGAGCTGCGCGTTGATACTCTGCGTCCAGCTGTTCAGCTGGTGCGCACCTTCAAAGTTCCACGCGCCGCGCGTTTCGAAGCCGAGTCGCCAGTTGCGCAGATATTTACCGGGAATGGTTTCACGGATCTGGATATCCGCGTTGTACTCGATGTCATCGCTGCTCTGTAAGCGGCCGAGATCATTGATCTCGAAGCCTGCCGACTCGAGCTTCACTTCGGCGCCCCAGAGAATCCGCCGTCCTGCGTCCTTGTCGGCGCGGAACTGCGCCGAGTAGCCCGATAGGCTGGTTTTGAGCGGATCGTAGATCGTGCGTCGGCGGTCTGGGCGCTGGAAGAGATGGGCATTCGCAACCTGGACACGACGGATCGCTGCGGTGTCGCCGGCCAGATGCGAGGCCGCGACGAAGCCGCTGATCGCGTACTTGCCTTGCTGAAACCGCAACCGCCAATCGAGGCCGCCCACGTACGCGCCGCCTACCAATAGGCGCTGCAGCGGGACATCGCCGCCGAAGTCGCGCTGTACCATGGTCATGGAGGCGCCGATCGTGGATGCCTGTGCGCCAATATCCTGTTGCAGGCGGAGCACGCCGAACGCGGTACGCGGCTCCACGGCGACCGAGCGGGTGAGGCTCGAGTCACTGATGTACACGCGGGCATTCTCCGCCGCCGTTACCGCCGTGACACCGCCAATCGTCAGGCGACTGGGTAACCGGCCAGTCAGCTTGGCCGCCCCCAGAATGGTGCTGGCACGTGGTCGGTCGACGAAGTCGCCACTGGCACTGCCGCGGGGGGCGGCGCCGATACGACGGGGATAGAAATACCCGAGGCTACTGCTGCCGCGAACCATTTCGCTTCCCTCCACGAAGAAGGGGCGGCGCTCATCGAAAAAGGTTTCGAATCCCGTGAGGTTGACCTCGGCAGGATCGGCCTCGACTTGTCCGAAGTCGGGATTGGCGGTGGCGTCGAGCGTCAGGTTGCGTCCGACGCCAATCTTCGTGTCCAAGCCGAAGCGGCCGGCATAGGGTTGCAGCAGCGGATTCGCCAATCCCGTAGTGGCCGTCCGTGTTGCGTCACCGGCCACGTAGGGGATGAATTCCACCGGGCGCGTACTGCGCACATCCTCGATTCCGGCCAATGTCCCGAAGCGCGAGATGTACCCGGTTTCACGCGGGGGAATCATGACCCACTGGATGTCTTCGTTCTTGTCGGGGATCCACCGATCGAGTTGGAGCCCCCAGAGCTGCACATCGGCATCCGGGAATCGCAACTGCGAGAAGGGAATCCGCAGCTCCGCGGACCATCC
>JBDKIJ010000153.1:0-6217 GCA_039797155.1 Gemmatimonadota bacterium
TGCACGCTCGGTGGCCTCTTCGATTTCGCCAAGATGCGGACAGGTCGGCGCATCGCTGCGCGCCCGCATGTCTCGGACCGTCTCGAGATTGCCGAGGATCACCGTGAGCAGATTGTTGAAGCCATGCGCGACCCCACCCGCCAGCTGGCCGATCGCCTCCATCTTCTGCGTCTCGACCAGCTGCAACTCGAGACGGCGCCGTTCTTCGGCTTCCGACTCCACCCGTAACTCGAGCTCTTTGCGCGTGGTGATGTCCAGAACGACACCGGCACCGTGCGTGGGGGTGTCCCCGTCATAGAAGAACAAGCCACGCGTGCCAATCCACCGCACCGCCTCATCGTCGGCACGAATGACGCGGAACTCGGCGGAGAACTCGGCGCGCGAGCCACGCGCCTCATGAAGCGACGCCGTGACCGCCTCGCGGTCATCGGGGTGCACGCGTTCAAAGAATACCGCGAGGTCGACTCGCCCATCGCCGCGCGCATCGCGCAGTCCGACCAGCTCAAAGTGGACCGGATTCCAGACCAGTTCGTTCGTTGTGAGATTCCAATCCCACGTCCCGACCGAACGGAGTCCCACGATTCGGCGCAGCCGATCGAGTTCCTCCATAGAGGCGGACACCGCAGCGTCGCGTGCAGCCGTCATGCGTACCGAATGGAACCATCCCGCTCCGGAACCGGCAGCCATCGTCGGCCGACCGAGTTCATCTGCGAAACATAGGCCCGTTGGTGGGCTCCGCAATATCAGAAATTGGCAAGTGCGTTTCTGACGACAAGCACCGCCACTGTGACAAAGCGTTCGATGCACCGCATTTCGTCCCAATGTGCGTGTGCTCCCACCGTGCATTGGATCAGGCACCAATTGAAGCGGAACAGTTCGTACTCGAGATGATCAGGGTCACCAAGACACCGGTCCCCCATTTGCACGCACTCCGGACGCCCGACCAGATGCCGCTGGTGGGTTGAACACACAAAGGACAAGCGATTCACCAGAACCCGGAGATCTCATGAACATCCCTCGACGTTGGTTCCGCGCGGGCGCGGCCGCGTGCGTGGCCGCCGGTCTTGCGATGACGGCGCCAGCCGCCACCGTGTCAGCCCAAGGCGGGCTGCAGTACCTCACGCAGTCCGCAAACACTGGGGGCGGATTGGGCAACGTCGCCACGATTCTCACCCTCCTGAGTCCCGGGAACTCAACCAATGCAACGGGCTGTGTCGGGCTGACCGGCTTTACCGGTTGCGGGTTCAGCGACGCGAACGTGCAACAGGGGCAGTCGCAGTTGCGTTCCATCACGGAGTTCCCGGGACTGACGGGCGAAACCTTCCGCCTGTTCTTCAACGCGGCGGAACCGGGGAACGATCAGACCGTCACGCTCAACGCGCTCGTCGTGACGATGTATGGAGCGGGGAGCACCACGTACACCGCCTCACTCACCCCGACCCCCCTGACGCTGACCAATGCGTTGCAGGGGATCGGTAACTATGGCTACCTGTTCGGCCTGACCTCGAGTTCCCTCGCCGGGTTTGATGCTTTTCTTGCCGCCAATCCGATGGCGATGATCGGTGTTGGGGCATCACTCGCTGATGCGTCGGGTGGACCGGAGACCTTCAGCGTCGGCCTCGGGGCCGCGACGGTGGTCCCGGAACCGTCCACCTATCTCCTAATGGCCTGTGGGCTGTCCGGTCTCCTCTGGGTCAACCGGCAACGGCGCAAGCGTACCCCGACGGGATTCTCGGCGGGCCTCCCGAGCTGATAGCCCGGTGCGGCACCCTCTGTCGACCAGGCGAACCGGGCCTGTCTCGGCAGAGGGGAACGTCGTGCTGGACGCCCTCCGGATGAGACGCGAGATTTGAACGACGCATTTTCGTCTCCTCCCGATTCCGGTCCCATGCCGATCACGCTGAAGATCAACGGCGCCTCGCGCACCATCGACGTGCCGCCTGACATGCCGCTCCTGTGGGTGCTCCGCGACGAGCTGGATCTCAAGGGCACCAAGTACGGCTGTGGTGCCTCGCGGTGCGGCGCCTGCACGGTTCACGTGAATGGGGTCGCGCAACGCACCTGTCAGCTCCCCGTCTCGCGAGCGGCAGGCGCCGATATCACCACGATCGAAGGACTCTCGCCGGATGGCGGCAGCGCTGTCCAGCAGGCCTGGGCGGAACTCGATGTGCCGCAATGTGGCTACTGCCAGTCGGGCCAGATGATGGCGGCCGCCGCGCTGCTCGCGAAGACGGCAAAGCCGACGGACGCCGAGATCGACACGGCGCTCAATGCGAACCTCTGCCGCTGCGCCACGTACCTGCGTATTCGGGCCGCGGTGCATCGGGCTGCCGAGATCAAGGCCGGCGCTCCGGTCGGCGGCGCGTCCAGCAAGCGCGAGGAGGACTGACCCATGACCAAGCCAACGCGTCACCATGACGACAATGGTGTGGCCGTCGAGTCCGCCGTCAGCCGTCGGGATTTCCTGAAAGTTACCGCCCTTGCCGGCGGCGGATTGCTGCTCGCGAGCTACGCCGAGCCGCTCGAGGCGATCGAGCGGTTGGGGAGTGCCGTCGCGGATCCAGCGCTCAGCGCCTACGTGCGCATCACGCCGGACAACGTCATCACGATTACGGCGAAGAATCCCGAAATCGGCCAAGGCGTGAAGACCATGCTCCCGATGCTGATTGCAGAGGAGCTCGATGTCGATTGGACCCAGGTACGCGTCACCCAGGGCGACTTCGACCCGACCAAGTATCAGGCGCAGGCCGCCGGTGGCAGTACCGCCACGCCAACGAACTGGCTCCCGATGCGCCGCGTCGGAGCGGCGGGTCGGCAGATGCTCATGGCCGCTGCCGCCCAGCAGTGGAGCGTGCCGGTGTCCGAGCTGACCACCGAAAAGGGGGTCGTGCACCACCGTGCGTCGAAGCGTCAGGCCACCTACGGTGCGCTCGCCGCTACGGCCGCCACCATGACGGCACCCGCGCTCGACACGGTGCCGCTCAAGGATCCCAAGCAGTTCCGCCTGATCGGCACCCGCGTCACCACCGTCGGCATCACGGACATCACCACCGGCAAGCCGATCTTCGGCATCGACGTGACCGTGCCGAACATGCACTACGCCTCGTTCGTGAAGGCGCCGGTGTACGGAGCCAAGGTGGCGAGCGCCAACCTCGACGCCGTCAAGGCGCTTCCCGGCATTACGCACGCGTTCGTCGTTGACGGTGGCACCCAGCTGCAGGGGCTCATGCCGGGCGTCGCGATCATCGGCAAGAACTGGTGGCTCGTCCAGCAGGCACGGAAGCAGCTGGCGGTCCAGTGGGCCGAGCATCCGACGTCGCAGCAGTCGAGCGCCGGATTCGCAGCGAAGGCGAAGGAGCTGCTGGCGCAGCCGGCACAACGCACCATTCGGAGCGACGGCAACGTCGACGACGCCATCAAGACCGCGACGAAGACGATTACCGCCGACTACAGCTATCCCTTCATCGCGCACGCCCCCCTCGAGCCGCAGAACACGACGGCCCAGTGGAGCGGTGATCGCCTCGAGATGTGGTCGGGCACCCAGCTGCCGCAACCGGGGCGTGCACTGGTCGCCAGCACCCTCGGTATCAAGGAAGACCAGATCACCATGCATATGGTGCGGGCGGGCGGCGGATTCGGGCGTCGCCTCAACAACGACTATCTGGTCGAGGCGGCGTGGATCGCGCGCGAAGCCAAGGTGCCGGTGAAGCTGCTGTGGACGCGCGAAGACGATATGCAGCACGACTTCTACCGTCCGGGCGGATTCCATCGCTTCCAGGCTGGCGTCGATGCCAACGGGACGCTCGTCGCCTTCCGCAATCACTTCGTCAGCTTCGGCGAGGGCGATCGCTTCGCGCCAAGTGCGGACATCGGTCCTGGGGAATACCCGGCGCGCTTCGTACCCAACCTCAAGATCGAGTCGTCGGTGATGCCGCTCGGCGTGCCGACGGGGGCGTTGCGCGCGCCACGTTCGAATGCCCTGTCGTTCGCGTTTCAGGGCTTCATCGACGAGTGTGCGGAAGCCGCCGGGAAGGACCCGATCCAATTCCGCATCGACATGCTGAAGAAGGAGATTCCGCCCACCGGTGCGCCGCTGACGCCGCAGCAACAGGCGGGGCTCATGGATGCGCAGCGCGTGATTGGGATCCTCGAGATGGCGCGCGACGTCTCCGGGTGGGGGAAGACGAAACTGCCGAAGGGCACCGGCATGGGCGTCGCGTTCTACTTCAGCCATCGTGGCTACTTCGCCGAAGTCGTGAAGGCGACGGTGAGCCGCACCGGTGAAGTGCGCGTCGACAAGGTGTGGGCGGTGGGTGATGTCGGCAGCGACATCATCAATCCGAATCACGCCGAACAGCAGGTGCAGGGCGCGGTGTTGGATGCCATGGGGCAGGCCTACGGGCAGGAGATCACCTTCACAGGTGGCAAGGCCGATCAGTCGAACTTCGCGCCGGCAAATCTGACGGCGGGCAATGCCTCGACGTTCTCGCTGCTCCGCATCCGGCAGGCGCCGCCGGAAATCGAAGTCCATTGGAAGAAGACCACGTTCTCCCCCACCGGGATCGGCGAACCGGCGATGCCGCCGCTCATTCCGGCCCTCATGGGCGCCATCTATCAGGCGACGGGGAAGCGCGTCCGGACGCTGCCTCTCAGCAAGACCGATCTGCGTTGGAGCTGAGCGGCGCATGACCGTATGAGACGGTGCGCATCGTGAAGCCCTTGCCGCTCACGCTGCGCGCCGGGCCGGCCGCGCTCGCGCACATCCGCGAGCGCGGCGTGCGAGCCGACGACGTGGACATCCTGGCTGGCGCGTCCGGCGGCGCGAAGTGGTTGGCGCTGGCGGGGATCGATCGCTGGCTCTTTCCGTGGCTGATGGCGACGCCTCGACCGCGCCCGCTCCACGGCATCGGCAGTTCCATCGGCAGCTGGCGTTTAGCATGCCTGGCGCAGCGTGATCCGCTGGCTGCGCTAGCGCGTGGCCATGAAGCCTATATCGAACATCAGCGATATTCGGCCAAGCCCGATGTCCGGGAAGTGACCGACGTGCTATCACGCGCGCTTGATCATTTGTTAGGACCCACGGGCGCCGTCGAGGTCGCCACGCATCCCGATCTCCGCGTGCATGTCATCACGGCCGAGGCGCGAGGACTGCTCGCCAGTTCTCGACGGCCCGTTCTGGCGGGGGCGCTGGCGCTCGCGGCCGCCGGGAATGCCCTCTCGCGCCGCACGCTCGGCTGGCAGCTTCGTCGCACCATCTTTCACACAGCGGGCGAGACGTCGCCGTTCCGACCGCTGCGCGATCTCCCGACGGTCCATCGGCCCCTCACCGCCAGCAACGCACGCGATGTGTTGCTGGCCTCCGGATCGATTCCGCTTCTGCTCGAAGGGGTACGCATCCCCGAGGCGCCGGGGGTCCACTGGGATGGCGGCGTCACGGACTACCACATCGATCTGGACTTCGGACAGCGTGATGGCCTCGTGCTGTTCCCCCATTTCTTCGAGTACGTGATTCCCGGGTGGTTCGACAAGGCGTGGCCGTGGCGCCGCGGTCGCCGCCATCATGACCGCACCCTGCTCATCGCGCCCTCACGGGCCTTTGTGTCATCACTCCCCGGTGGCAAGATCCCGGATCGCCGCGATTTCTACACACTCAATGATGGGGAGCGCATCCGGCGATGGACCCAGGCTTCCGCTGCATCGGAGCAGCTCGGTGAGACCTTGCACGAACTGATCGAAACGGGGCGTATCGCTGACGTCATCCAGCCGTGGTAGGCTTCACGACATCGCTTTCTGAATCTGGTGTTCTCCCGATGTCCGCTCTCGATCGCTATCTCGCGTTCCGCCGATCCCTACCCCCGCGTCCACTGCTCGAATCGTTGACGGTGCGCGCGCGGGGGCTCGATTTCTCTGTGTATCGGACCCCACCCGTTGGGGATGGCCCGCCCCTGTTCTGCATCAATGGTGGGCTGCTGTTCGATCACCGGCTGCTGTGGCCCGCGCTCGCGTGGCTCGCGTCACACCGCCAGTTGCTCTTTTTTGATCAGCGCGGGCGTGGGCGGAGCGCCGTACCACCGGGGATGGGAGCGTCGCGTATCGAATTCGACGCGAGTGATGTCGTGGCGATTCGTCGCGCGCTCGGGATTTCACAATGGGATCTGCTTGGTCATTCGTGGGGCGGGGGGATCGCCATGTTGGCCGCCGCCGAGGATGCGATGGA
>JBDKIJ010000154.1:0-2592 GCA_039797155.1 Gemmatimonadota bacterium
GCACCAACTGTGGTACGCAGCAGGAGCGACGCCGCAAGCACGGTCGCTACACGGCCAAGGGGAACCTGGCGGAACGAAACGGAAGGCATGAGGAGGGAGAGAGAATCACGGGACGCGCCACGGCCTACTGGCGCGGCATGGACGTGGATCGCATCGAGAGGAGCCACCCGATCGCCGCATCGAGCGGTGGGTCGTGACGGGCAAGCAGCGCGGCGCGGGTGGTCGGTATCGCCACGTCGGGGATCACGCCGTCACCCTCGATCGCGTCCCCACGGGGGGAACGGAAATCGGCGACCGCGTGATAGAGGATATCACCATTCGGCAGCCGCTCGGGGACGGCAGGCAGGGCTTGCCCTGCCGTTTGCGCACCGAATACGCGGCCCCGCCGCAGTGCCTGCATCCCCTTGGCAAAGATTTCCGTGGTACTCACCGACAGTTCATCGACCACGATCGCCAACGGTCCGGCATAGGGGCGCACGGATCGGGCCTTGGTGTCCACGCGCCGGGGATTCACCACAAAGCGCAGCGTGTTGTGGCGCTGCGTCATGGTGCCGATCGACACGGCGCTGTCCAGGAAATGCCCCGCGACACCCATGGTCATGCCGCCCACGCCGCCGAAGTTGCCGCGCAGGTCGAGGATGATGCCGTCGACGTCCCGCAGGCTGTCGATGGCGGCGTCGAATTCGCGCATGACCAGCGGCATCCAGATGTTGAACCGAATGATGCCGATAGTGCGCCCCTCCTGCGGGAGGCGTTGCATCGAAAGCGTGGCGGTGAGCGGCGGCAAGTTGCCGAACTTCGTCACGGTCCCCGGGAGTGAGCCCCGCACCAGCCGACGCGAGACTGCACGATTGCGCTCGTCCAGCAATCCCAGATCGAGTGTGTCTCCCACGGGACCGGCCATCGCCTGATGCACGGCCTGATACACGGACAGAGCTCGCGCTCGAGGCGAGCCGGCGGCTGCGCCCGCCTCGGATCCCGCTTGCCGTGTGTCGATGGGACATCCGGCAATGCGGGTGATGACCCAACCCGGGCGTACGCCCTGAACGGCTGCCGGACTTCCTGGGGCGACCGCGGTCACCACGACACTGTCGTTCAGCAGGCGGATCTCCAGACCGGCGTCGCCCGAGGGCGCCGACACGTCGGCCGCAGGAGTCCCGGCGGCCACCTCTTGCGGAATGATGGCGAAATGCGACTGGTGTAGACGGCCGACCATGTCCCCCAGGATCTGCCGTAGCTCGCCCGTGGTGCGCGCGGCGGTGGCTTGGGGACGCAGTGCCGCACGCACGCCGGTCCAATCGACCCCGTTGAAGGTCGTATCCCAGTGCGAGCGGGCAATGAGGGCCCACGCGGTGTCGAACGTGGCCACGGGGTCCCGCTCCAGCCGCGCGGCCAGCGAGGCGCCACGCGACGGCGGCGCGCACACGGATGGCCGGTCACGCGCGCTCGGCGCCTGTGCCTGCGCCGCGATGCGATGGATTGGAACGGTGAGGGCGACGAGGGAAAGTCCCCGGATCACCATCCGACGGACGGCGTCATGAACGAACATGTCTGAATTGTACCGTGTCGATCCCGCGGGGATTAGCTTCACGGTACGGGAATACCCGCGTCAGCCCGTTCGTTCAACGCCTCGCTTCCCCATGTCCACTCGTCTGCACGCTCTGCACGCCGCCGGCCAATCACTCTGGCTCGACTACATCGACCGGACCATGCTTGGTAACGGCGACCTTGCCCGTCGAATTGCCGAAGACGCCCTCACGGGTATGACCTCAAACCCGACCATCTTCGAGAAGGCACTGGCTGAAGGAACCGCGTACGACGCCGAACTGGCCACCGTCCCGGCCTCGGTGTCGGACCGCGAGGCGTTTTTCGTGCTGGCGGCGACCGATGTCCGGCAGGCATGTGACCAGTTCCGGGGCGTCTATGACGCGACCGCGGCCGTGGACGGCTATGTCTCGCTGGAGGTCTCCCCCGATCTGGCACGCGATACGGACGGGACCGTCGCCGAGGCACGCCGACTCTGGGCCAGCGTGGACCGTCCGAATCTGATGATCAAGGTGCCCGGAACGCCGGAAGGGGCATTGGCGATCCGGACGCTCATTGCGGACGGCATCAACGTGAACGTGACGCTCCTCTTCTCCGTGGAGGCCCACGCCCGGGTGATTGAGGCGTATCTCGCCGGGTTGGAAGCGCGGGCCGCCAAGGGCCTGCCAATCGATCGGGTGGCCTCGGTGGCGAGCTTTTTCGTGAGCCGGGTGGACGCCGCCATCGACAAGCAGCTGGACGTCATGGCCGCGGCCAACGCCGCTGATGCCGAGGGCATTCTGGCGCTCAAGGGAAAGGCGGCGATTGCGAACGCGAAGATGGCCTATCGGTTGTTCCAGGCCTCGTTCTCGGGTGGGCGTTGGGAAGCGCTCGCCTCGCGCGGCGCGCGGGTGCAGCGTCCCCTCTGGGCCAGCACCAGTACGAAGAACCCGGCCTATCGCGACGTGATATATGTGGAGGAGCTGATTGGCCCCGACACGGTGAACACGCTCCCGCCCGCTACCCTCGAGGCGTTCCGCGACCACGGCGATGTGCGCCCGTCGGTCA
>JBDKIJ010000155.1:0-5794 GCA_039797155.1 Gemmatimonadota bacterium
ACGCGCTCGGGCCGCTGGTACGACACGCGTGGAAAGCGTGAACTGCGCTATCGCCACGAGGCCGTGTTCGAAGTGGCCGGGGGTCCTGCGCGGAGTCCGTTCGATCCGCAGTTCAATCCGAAGGCGCTCCCGCGCGTACCGCTTCAAGGTGGTACCAACCTGAAGACGACACTGGACGAAATGGACAAGCCGGGGAGCAAGTGGGCGCGCTATGTTTCCGATGGCAATCCGAAGGTGCTCGCGAAACCCACGCCCTGAACGGCCCTGCTTATGCGCCCCCTCCTGTTCGTCCTTGCGGCGGTCTCGATGATCGGTTGTCTGCCATCCCGGCGGTCCTCCGTTCCGGCGCCAGCCTCCATCCCCGCCGTCAGCGGCCGCGTGGTCACGCCGTACGCCATGCGCCACATCGATGTACGCGTCGGGACGGGTGAGGCGATGGCACCGAAGCGGTGCGTCTACGCCCACTACACCGGATGGCTCACTGACGGAACGAAGTTCGACTCGTCGCGCGACACCATGCCGAACGGTCAGCCACGCGAACCGATCGCCTTCCCACAGGGCGCCCGTCGCGTCATCGCGGGATGGGATGCGGGATTCGAAGGGATGCACGTTGGTGGGCAGCGTCGCCTGTTCATCCCGTACCAGATCGCCTATGGCGAACCGGGACGGCCGCCAGTGATTCCCGCCAAGGCGATGCTCATTTTTGATATCGAACTGCTCGCGCTCGCCGACACCTTACCGACGGCGCCGCGCGATGGCGCGCGTCCTGTACCCGCCGGTCCACAATGTCCCGCGTGGAAGGCCGTGTCGGCGCGCTAAGTGGCGCCGAGACTGTCGCGAACCTGATGCAGGCGTGCGCGGGATGTCCTCAGGGCGTCCCGCGCATTTTTTCGCAATCATCCCAGCGATCAACCGCGCGTCGCAGATGCGGGATGACGATACTGCCCCCCACGATGAGTCCGATGCTCATCGTCTCGAAGACTTCCTCACGCGTCACCCCTTCTTCGGCGCACCGAACGATGTGATACGTGATGCAATCGTCGCAGCGCAGGACCAGCGACGCGACGAGCCCCAGCAGCTCCTTCGTCTTGACGTCGAGCGCGCCGCCTTCATACGCGCGACCATCGAGATTGAAGAACCGGTTGATGACCAGGTTGTTCTCACCCAGGATGCGCGTGTTCATGCGCTCGCGAAACGCCCGGAATTCCGCGAGGGCGGCACTTTCGCCCGGCTGCGCATGATCGTGCGGGGGACCGGCGGTCTGATCAGACATGAGGCGTGGTGGCGGAGGCGTGTGTCAGAACGTGTAGTTGCGCAGCGTATTCAGCGCCGTTTCGAGCGCGGCGCGCTGCTCCGGCGTGGGAGAGAGCGCCCACAGCTCTTCGTACGCCGTGATGGCCATATCGAGCGCTTCCTTGTCGTGCTCGCTGGCCGCCAACGACGCGGCATTGTCGGCCAGCGCGGCACGCGCCAACTGGTCGTCCGGAAAGCGCTGCGAGACCTGGAGCCACCGGATCGTGC
The DNA here is from genome assembly GCA_039797155.1 of Gemmatimonadota bacterium. GTDB lineage: Bacteria > Gemmatimonadota > Gemmatimonadetes > Gemmatimonadales > Gemmatimonadaceae > Gemmatimonas. The sequence continues at coordinate 1,522 of JBDKIJ010000155.1, forward strand.
GGTCACGCTGGTTGGCTTCCGTGAGCGCCCAGAGATGCCACGCCCCGCGACTCTCCGGGTCGGCCGCAAGCGCTCGACTGGCGAGCTCGCCCACCGTGTCGGGGCCGCGTCCCGATAGCCAGTACGCATTGGCGAGGATCACCAGCGCGCGGGCGTTGACGGGCTGCTCCTCCACGATCTTCTCGTAGAGGGGGCCGGCGACCTCTGGCATGTGCAGCCACGCTTCGGCGGCCGCGACGAGAGCGTCGGGGGTCGCGCCATCGCGCAATTCGTGGAGGCGGGCCATCAGGGCGCCGACGTTGCCCGTCGCCTCATAGGCGGCCACAGCGTCGGCCAGCGCGTGCGGAAGATCCAAGGGGGGTGCGATCATCCGCGAAAGGTAGAGGGTTCCGGGGTTGCGCGAAGGCCGGGGGGGCGCAATACTCAAGGGGTCAGTAGAGGATTTGGCAGTTTGTGTAGCATGGCACTCAGGACCGAGGCACGGCATGTGCCTGCATGTGCTCCGAGTGACCGGAGGTGCGACCACGTCGCGCTCCCTCCCCGCGATACCGGAATGGCGACCGACGCCGCTCCGCCCCCGTGACGGCCAGCCGTTTCCGTCCGCCTGCATTTCGCTTCCAAGCATCACGCATTTCCTGCGCGACCCGCGCACCCCGGCCCTTCGTGGGCTCCGGCCCTCAGGCCAAATCCGGCATCGCCACGCCACGGCGCCGCCGGTTCAGGCCGTGTTTCGTCCGATTGGACGATGACACTCCGTATCACTCTGGTAGTCGCATGACAGAACCCAAACAGCCAGCGCGCCGCGGTCGTCCGCGCACCCGCCCGACCCCAGACTCCGCGGCCGCGGAGGTGAATCCGTACGCGGACGCCCCGGCACCGGTCCGGCGTCCCCGGAAGACGGCGGCCGCTGCCGACTCGGCACCAGCCACGCCACCGGCTCCCCCCGCGTCTGACGCCCCGGCCCGGCCACGTCGCCCTCGGCGCACTGCCGAGACCGAGACGGCGGCGCCGCCGGCCCCGACGCCTGCGCCAAGCAACGAGGCTCCGGCGGCGGCTCGTCCCCGCGGTCGCCGCCCCAGTGTGCGTCGCACCGAGGGAGCGGACGCCCCAGCCGCGTCGTCGCCCGAGGCACCGCGCGCAGAGTCGCGTCCGGAACCCCGTTCGGAACCCCGTGCCGAGTATCGCGAAAGCCGGCCGGAACAGCGGCCGACCTATGACAGCGACGGCAGTGTCGATCGCGAGACGCGCACGGAGAATCGGTATGACCGTGCCTTCGATCGGCAGGACGGTGGCGATCGACCGGAACGCGGGGAGCGACCGGAACGCCAGTTCAATGATCGGCGCGGTGGACGCCGGCGTGGCCGCTTCCGCGACCGTCGGGATCGGGGCCCGCATCCGCAAGGACGTGAGCCGCATGCGCGCGAGCCACATACACGCGAGCCACATGGACGCGATCCACATGGTGGCCACGGACCGCATCATGGTGCTCCGGCGATGGACAGTGGCGTCGAGCGGCCAGGCGCAGAGGGCGGCGCCGATCCGCGTTTCGATGGACAGGACCGCGGCTTCCGTCGCAATGGACGGCGTGGACGCAATCGCTTCCGTCGTGGCGGCGGAGCACCGGGAGCGGAGGGAGGCTTCGAACGGCCACCGCAAACGCCTGTTGCCGTCGAAGGGACGATGTCGGGGTGGTTTGATCCGTCGCGCGACGCCGGATTCCTGCGCCGCGCCGCGAACAGCTATCTCCCGGATCCCACCGATCCGTTCATCCCACCCGCGCTCGTGCGCCTGCACCAACTGCGTCGCGGCGACAAGCTCGACCTTACGTATGGTCGCGATCATCGCGGCCGCTACGTCGCGGTCGAAGTCCAGACGCTGAATGATGGATCGCCGGTGGTGCTCGAGAAGCGCCCCGATTTCAACACCCTCGTCGCGAGCTATCCGGACCGGAAGCTGACGCTCGAGACTGGGCGGCCCGCAAAGACCGGTCCGGAACTGACGCGACGGGCGATCGATCTTATCGCCCCCATCGGCTACGGGCAGCGTGCCCTCATCGTCGCACCGGCACGCGCCGGCAAGACGACCCTGCTGCAGGCGATCGTTGAAGGCGTGTCGATCAATCATCCAGAGGCAGCCTTGCTGGTGCTGCTGGTCGATGAACGTCCGGAAGAAGTCAGCGAGATGATCACGTGGGGCTACGGCGAAGTCGTGGCGTCCAGCTTCGACATGCCGCCCAAGCGCCACGTGGAAGTGGCGGAGATGACGCTCGAGCGCGCGCGCCGTCTCGTGGAAACCGGCAAGGATGTCGTGATCGTCCTCGATTCCATCACGCGCCTCGCGCGCGCCCACAACACGGTCGATCGCGGTACCGGGCGGACGATGTCCGGCGGCCTCGATGCGACGGCGATGCAGAAGCCCAAGGCGTTCTTCGGGTCCGCGCGCATGATTGCACCGCAGCATGGCGGTGGATCGCTCACGATCATCGCCACCGCGCTCGTCGAGACCGGCTCGCGCATGGACGACGTGATCTTCGAGGAGTTCAAGGGCACCGGTAACTGCGAGATCAAGCTGGATCGCTCGCTGGCCGATCGCCGCATCTTCCCCGCGTTCGATATCGCCACGAGTGGCACGCGCCGCGAAGAAAAGCTCTATCGCCCCGATCAGATCGAGAAGGTGCATCTGCTGCGTCGCGGGCTGCACCAGCTCCCGCCGCAAGCAGGAATGGAATGGCTCATCAAGCGCATCGCGGCGACAAGCAACAACGACTCGCTGCTCGACGGTCTGTAAGCGCGACGCAGCAGCGCTCGGTACGAGACAAAGCGGGAGGACGGTGCAAACCGTCCTCCCGCTTTGTCTTGGTGGCGTGATCACATCATCAGGTCACGCCATCCGATCAGGCCATCAGGTCACACCCACGACCTCAGGGCGACGCCCCCGCCATCTGTCCGTATGTCTCGTACAGCATCGCCGAGGCCCGGATGCCGCCGAGATAGTTCTCGACGCTGATCCATTCGTCGGGCGCATGCGCGTTTTCGCCGGGCAGTCCGAATCCCATCAGCAGGACCGGCGCCCCCAGAATGCGCTCGAAATCACCCACGACAGGAATGCTTCCGCCTTCGCCGGTGATCACGGGTTCACGGCCGAACGCAGCGGCGAGTGCGACCTTTCCTGCCTCGATGATTGGCCCGCGTACATCGGCCCGCCATGGGCGCCCGCCGTGCAACGCCGTGACCGTCGCGGTCACACCAGGTGGCGTCACGCGGGCGATATGCTCGCGCACGAGATGAACGATGGCATCCGGATCCTGATCCGGCACCAGACGAAAACTCACCTTCGCCATCGAGACGGCCGGCAACACGGTCTTGGCCCCTTCCCCCGTATAGCCGCTGAGCAACCCGTTCACCTCACAGGTGGGACGCGTCCACAAGCGCTCCAGCGTGGTATAGCCCGGTTCGCCGCCCAAGGCGGTGACGCCCACTTCATGCATCAGCTGCGCGTCGTCGAAGGGCAACGTCCGCATCTGCGCGCGCACCGCATCCGGGAATGGCTGTACCGCATCGTAGAAGCCGGGAATCGCGATGCGGCCGTCCGCGTCATGCATCGTGGCCAGGATGCGGGCGAGTGCCATCGCCGGATTGACGACGGCGCCACCATACATCCCCGAATGCAGATCCCCCTGCGCCCCACGCACGTCGATCTGCACGTACGCCATCCCACGCAGCGACGACAGAATGCTCGGAATGCCCGGGGCGAACATCGTCGAATCGGAGATCACCACCGCATCGCAGGCGAGCCGATCGCGTTCCCGCTCAAGAAACATTTCGAGATTCGCGCTCCCGACTTCTTCCTCTCCCTCGGCGAGCACGATCACGTTGACCGGGAGTGTGCCCCGTACGGCCAGATGCGCTTCGAGCGCCTTGATGTGCAGATACAACTGTCCCTTGTCATCGACAGAACCGCGCGCGTACAGCTTGCCATCACGAATCGTCGGTTCAAAGGGGGGCGAGGTCCATAGCTCGAGGGGCTCAGCCGGCTGCACATCGTAATGCCCATAGATCAGCAGCGTCGGCGCGCCGGGCGCGGCATGCCGCCACTCGCCCACGACGATGGGATGCCCGGGCGTCGCCTCGATACGGCTCGTGAAACCGATGCGAGAGAGCGAATCCGCGACGAAGCGTGCGGCATCAGCGCAGTCCCCCTTGTGCTCGGAGCGCGCCGAGACGGAAGGAATGCGCAAGAAGGTGAAGAGTTCGTCGAGGGCCGATGTCTCGTG
>JBDKIJ010000156.1:0-4759 GCA_039797155.1 Gemmatimonadota bacterium
CTCACGATCGACGACGGGTTGAACAAGGAGCGGCTCCCGTCGCTCAAGGGAATCATGGCCGCCAAGAAGAAGCCGCTTGATGTGAAGCCGGCGCAGCTTGGCGATGCGAAGGTGTCGGTAACGAAGATGGCGCTGCCTCCCGAGCGCGCCGCCGGACGGATCCTCGGCGACAGTGCCGCGGCCGTCCCTGAGCTGGTCCGACTCCTCCAGACTGAAGCGAAGGTGCTCTGATCATGGCCAACGTGCTGGTATTTGCGGAAACGCGCGGTGGTGAACTGCGCAAGGTCGCTCTCGAGGCCGTCACGGCCGCGCGTCAGCTGGCTGACCTCTCCGGTGGCGGTCAGGTGCACGCGCTGGTGGCTGGCGCGACCAATACGGCAGCGCACGCGGAGGCGCTGGCCGCGCATGGCGCCGATCAGGTGCTGGTGCTCGAGCATGCGGGCTTCGCGCACTACAACCCGGAAGCGCTCACGGCGACCATCGCGCAACGCGTGGGCAGCGGGTATGCCTATGCGCTGTTCAGCGCCACCGCGCAGGGGCGTGATCTCTCGCCTCGCGTGGCCGCGCGCCTTGGTGTGGGGCTCGCCCCCGACCTGACGGGATTCACGGTCGAAGGCGGCGCCGTTGTTGGGCAACACTTCAACATGAACGGCAAGACGATCGCGACGCTGAGCCTTGCCGGTTCGCCGGCTGTGCTTTCGGTGCGTCCGGCGGCGTTCCAGCCGGCACCCAATCCGAAGTCGGTCAGCACGGAATCCATCACGTCGGCCGTGGATCCGTCCGCGTCCCGCGTGAAGGTGGTCGAGCTCAAGCAGGGGAACACGGGAAAGATCGATCTCAATGACGCGCCGGTGATCGTGGCTGGTGGCCGTGGACTCAAGGCCGCTGAGCACTTCAAGCTGTGCGAGGACCTCGCGGATGCGTTCGGTAACGCCGCCGTTGGGGCCACGCGCGCGGTGACCGATGAAGGGTGGCGCCCGCACTCGGACCAGATCGGTCAGACCGGGCGTAACGTCAGCCCGAATCTGTATATCGCCGTCGGCATCTCCGGCGCGATTCAGCATCTGGCCGGCATGCGGACCTCCAAGACGATCGTGGCGATCAACAAGGACAAGGACGCCCCGATCTTCAAGGTGGCCGACTACGGTATCGTCGGTGATGTCTTCGAGGTCATGCCGGCACTCACCGAAGCAGTGAAGCAGGCCAAGGCGCAGGGCTGACGCTCCCTGCGCGTGTTCCACACGCGTTCCCGGACGACATGACGCTGTCGAATCTGCTGTTCGCTGCCATCCTTGCCGTGGCACTCGGGTTCTTTGCCCGCAGTGCCCGGCAACTGGTGAAGTGGCTTGAACTCGCCAAGCCCGAAGTGCGCACCGACCATCCGGACGTGCGCACCCGCAACTTCCTCCTGATCGGCATCGGCCAGAGCAAGATCCTGCGGGATCCGCTCGGCGGCATGATGCACGCCCTCGTGTTCTGGGGCTTCATGGTGCTCGGAATTGGCACCGTCGAAATCATGATTCAGGGGCTGTATACGCCGTTCACGTGGGACGTGATCCTGCCGCGGCTGCTGTATATCCCCTACGTGTTTTCGCAGGAGATCTTTGCGGTCTTCGTGCTCTTTCCGGTCGGGTACCTGCTGTATCGCCGCCTGGTGATCCGGCCGAAGCGGTTCCATGTCGATCCGGTGCATGGTGGCGATGCGGTCCTGATCTTGAGCGTCATCGCGACGCTGATGATCACGCTGCTGCTCGTGTTTGTGGGCGATGCGAAGCAGCCGGGCGCCGACACCGGTGGGCGCGTCATCACGGCCATGCTGCTGCCGCTCTTTAGTGGCATGTCGGTCGAGACGGCGCACACGATGGCGCGCGTGAGCTGGTGGCTGCACGCCGTGCTGATCCTGTGGTTCCTGAATCACCTGCCGAAGTCGAAGCACCTGCACGTCCTGACGTCGCTGATCAACGTCTGGTTCTCGAATACCAGCGGCCCCGGTCGCGTCGGCGCCATGCGTCCGATGGATCTCGAGGCGGAGAACGCCGAGCAGTTCGGCGCGTCCGACATCGAGCACCTGACCTGGAAGAACCTGCTCGACGGCTATTCCTGCACCGAGTGCGGGCGGTGTACCGATGCATGTCCGGCGAACATCACCGGTAAGGCGCTCTCGCCGCGCATGATCGTGGTGAAGACGCGGGCGCGTCTCACCGAGAAGGCTACGACGCTGGATGCCATCGCACTGGGCGGTGGAACGGCGACGGCCGAGCAGCAGGCGGTTCTCGACAAGAAGCTCCTCGATGACTGGATCACCGAGGAAGAGCTGTGGGCGTGCACGAGCTGCCGCGCCTGCGTGCAGGAGTGCCCGGTGAGCATCGACCAGCTCGATATCATCAATGAGCTGCGACGCGATCTCATGCTGATGGAGTCGCGGTTCCCCGAGGAGCTGCAGCCGGCGCTCACGAGCCTCGAGCGGAACGGCAGCCCGTGGGCGTTCAGCGCGGCCGATCGTGAGCAGTGGGCCGAGGGGATGAATATCCCGACGATGGCCGAAATGGCGGCGGCCGGTGAGAAGCCCGACATCCTGTTCTGGGTCGGGTGTATGGGGTCGTTCGACGACCGCGCGAAGAAGATCACGGTGGCGTTTGCGCGAATCCTGCAGGCGGCCAACGTGAAGTTCGCCATCCTCGGGCAGGAGGAAAGCTGCCATGGCGACCCGGCGCGTCGGATGGGGAACGAGTATCTGTACCAGATGCTCGCCAAGGGGGTGATCGAGACGCTCGATGGCTACGCCATCAAGACGATCGTCACCTTCTGTCCGCACTGCTTCCACCAGATGGGGAAGGAGTTCCCCGATCTCGGTGGGCACTACGAGGTTATCCATCACACCGAGTACATCGAGCGGCTGCTCGCCGACGGGCGCGTGCCGCTGGATACGGAGCATGGGCAGCGGCTCAAGATCGCGTATCATGACTCGTGCTATCTCGGCCGCTACAACGAGATCTATGACGCGCCGCGCAATACGCTGAAGAAGGCGCTGCCGATCGTGGAGCTGGTCGAACCCGCGCGCACGAAGAGTCGCGGCATGTGCTGCGGCGCAGGTGGTGGCCGCATGTGGATGGAAGAGAATGTCGGCAAGCGTGTGAACGTCGAACGCAGCGAGGAACTGCTCGCGACGGGCGCCGATCAGATCGCCGTGGCGTGCCCGTTCTGCATGACGATGATCAACGACGGAGTGACGGGGGCCGGCAAGGACGTGCCGGTACTCGACGTGTCGGAAGTGGTGGCGTCGCGACTCGCGGTCGCGGTCAGCGCCAGCGAATCCGCATAATCTGCACTTCCTGCTTCACGGGGCCTTCTTCGAAGGGGATGCGCTCCGTGGAGGCGATGTGCAGCCCGGTGGCTGGCAACTGCTCGCGAAAGGCGGGAAGCGCCAGCCGACCGGGATCGGCGAGTATCGCTTCGCCATTCGGTGAGAGGGCTCGCGCGAGACACTGCCCCACCAGCGTCGCGTACTCTTTTTCGTAGAGCACGTCGGCGGCGATGACCACGTCGAAGGTGCCGAGATCATCGGGCCATTGGCGCCAGTTTACCATCCGAGTGGCCGGCTCTCGTCCGAGGTTCACCGACGCGTTGTACCGCGCCATGTGGCGCGCTTCGTCGTAATAGTCCGTCGCCGTGACGGCGAAGCCGGCGTGCATGGCGGCCATGGTGTCGAGGCCGAGCCCACACCCCATTTCCAGGAGCGTGCGGCCGGCACCCGGTTCGCCAGCGAGGACATCGGCGAGCACGCGCGCGGATGGCCAGAGGTCCGCCCAGTACGGTAGCCGCTCGTCCATCACGTAGTCGGCCTCGCTGATTAGGTGATCGGCGTTGGCCGGCTTCGTCAGGATGATGTCGCGCGCCTTCATGCCATGACCGATGCGTAGCGTGTCGGTCGCGGTCGTGAAGCGCGCCTGCAGCGCCTCGAGCAGCGCAATGCCATGCAAGCGCTCGTAGGGAGACGTCGGGGTTTCGGCGCTCATGCTCGAACTTCTGCCGTATCCGGCGCCATCAACAGCGGAGACTCAGGGAGCAGGATCGCAGGCAGCATCATCCCGGGCGTGACCGTGTCACAATCCGCCGGGATCTGCAGCAGCGCGTCGGTGTGCGCCATGGTGCTGAGCAGATTGGATCCCTGCGCACCGGCAAGGCGCGCTTCCAGCGTTCCATCGTCTCCCGTGGACAACGCGACCCGCAGGAAATACGAGAGGGGGGCCGGCGTTTCGGCGCGGTCCATCATGCGCACGGGTAACGCGGTAGGCAGCACGCGGGCGTGTCCGCCGAGGGCGCGGATGAGCGGCCACGCGAAGAGCGTCGCGGTGACCAGCGTGGAGACTGGATTGCCCGGAAGGCCGATCCATGGCACGGTGCCGATGCGCCCCGTGCCGACCGGGCCACCGGGGCGGATTTTCGCGCGCCAGAACGTTTGCACGCCACCGTTGGCGTCGATGGCGTCGCGGGTGAAGTCGTGCGCACCCACCGAGATGCCGCCGGTGGTCACGAGCAGGTCGCAGCCGCGCTCCAAGGCCGCGGCAATGGCGGCCGTCATCCCGGCCAAAGAGTCCTCGGCAATCGGCGCGACGGTCACGTCGGCGCCCGCGCTTCGCAGGAGAGGAGGGAGCGCGTAACTGCTGGAGGCGATGATCCGCTTCCCCGCGGCGACCTCATGAAAGCGGTCGAGGAGGACCAGCTCGTCGCCACTCGACAGGATCGTGACGCGCGGCCG
>JBDKIJ010000157.1:0-2909 GCA_039797155.1 Gemmatimonadota bacterium
GGCGTACACGACCCCGACTCGATCAAGGGAGACTTCGGTTTTGAGTATCACGAGAATCGGGATCTGGGCGGTACTCGTCGCCTCCTTCTGCGCCGCACGAGCGACCGCCCAAGCACCCTGCACGGGCGATCTGAACAATGACCGCGTGGTGGACGGGATCGACATCGCAACGCTGCTTGCCGGCTGGGGCGGTCCCGGCGCCACGGACCTGAACGCCGACGGCGTCACCGGCGGAGCCGACCTCGGACTGCTGCTCGCGGCCTGGGGCGCGTGTCCGGTCGGCACTCCTGCGTGGGCCACGCTCATTGAAGCCGCTCCTGACCCCGCAGTGGTGACCGATCCTGTGCTTCGTCAGCAGATCGTCGCCACGGGCTGGGCCTGGCGCGTGCGCGACACGGCCACTCAGATCGAGATGCTTCTCGTGCCCCCGGGCAGTTTCGAAATGGGCTGCTCAGAGTCGAATCAGTACCCCTGTGACCCCGACGAGTATCCCGTACACGCCGTGACGCTGACCAACGCGTTCTACATGGGCCGATACGAGGTCACGCAGGCGCAGTGGGCTGTGAGGATGGGGTCGAACCCGTCGTTCTTCCAGAGCGCAAGCGCGCAGGTGCCCGCGGCGTTCGTGCCGAAGCGCCCGGTCGAGCAGGTGTCGTGGAACATGATCCAAGGTTTCCTCGCCGCGACGGGGCTCAGGCTACCGACGGAGGCCGAGTGGGAGTACGCGTATCGCGCCGGAACAGCGACTGCGTTCCACTCGATGCCGAGTTTCCCGAGCGGGACGAACGCCGACAATCAGGTAGGGAACATCGCGTGGTTCTACACAGGAACCTGCACCTCGGGCGCCATGTGCCAGACCCGCATCGTCGGCTCGAAGGCGGCGAACGCGCTCGGTCTCCACGACATGGCGGGCAATGTGGGGGAATGGGTGAACGACTGGTACTCGAGCTCCTACTACGAGACGAGCCAGTCGACAAACCCGTCGGGGCCCGCAACGGGGTCGACTCGCGTGATGCGCGGCGGCTCGTGGTTCTACAACGTGTTCTATCTGCGCGCCTCGCACCGCCTCAACTACGCGCCTGACGTCACGAGCAGCGTGTTAGGGTTCCGTGTCGCGCGGACACCCTGACCGTTCTTCCCTGGCTGGTCGACGCTTCGAGCATCGGCCGGGCTCGCGGGGTTTGTGTCGCTGGTTCAGTGTTCCCGAGGCTTGTGGCCACGAACGCATGAACGTCCAAGGCGGTCAAATCGAGAATTCGCATCCGCTCGACGAGAAAGCGAAGGACTTCGATCCCCGCTGCCCAAGCGGCGCCGACGCCTTGGCGGACCAGCCATCGTCGAGCCGCCTGGAATCACCAGCGCGCTCGCACTTCGCTCGAGGCGTACAGTGCGCTCCGTGACGTCCAGCGACTGCATCCTCGCGCGCATCTTCCCATTTCTCGCGGCCATGATCCTCGTCAGCTGCGTGGCCAGCCGCGGAGTCGAACGATGTTCCGCCGAACCGAATCTCCTGCCGTTCACCTACACACCAACATCCGATGGCGCCTTCAACGGTGGCGTGCGCGCGATCCTGCAGGATCGCGAAGGGAACTACTGGTTCGGAAGCCACTTCGAGGGCGTCTGCCGCGTCGACGGCGAGCAGGTTCGCCGGTTCACGACTGCCGACGGGCTCAGCGACGACCAGGTCCGCGCGATCCAGGAGGCCCCGGATGGCTCGATCTGGTTCGACACGGGGGTCCGCGTGAGCAGCTTCGATGGCGGAGTCATGCGTACACACGCGAGCCCCGAGGAGTCCGTGCCGTCGCCGTGGGCGCTCGACCCCCGCGACCTCTGGTTCAAGGCGGACGAGTTGGACGGCTTCAGCGACAGGGGGCGCGGGGCCGGCGTCTACAGGCTCCATGATGGACGGCTGACTTGGCTGGCGCTGCCGCTTCTACCGCAGCTTCGCGCCGACAGCGGCTACTTGGTGACCGGATTCGCGAAGGGTAAGGGCGGAAGGATCTGGATCGCGACCTACGACGCGGTGTTCGGCTTCGATGGCGCGTCGTTCACGGCCATCGACGGCACGCGGATGGGATTGCGGGAAGGCGAGGGCGCGCCCCATGTCCGCTGCGTGTTCGAGGACAGTCGCGGACGCGTGTGGATCGGCAACAACGGCGTCGGCGTGATCGTGGTGGATGGCGATTCGACGGCCGGGCTCACCCCGCTCGCCGGGACGGGCGAGGTGCTGCTTCGCATGGGTGATCCGCTCATCGCGTCTACCGAAGCACATCGGGATGGATCGCTCCAGCGGGTCTTCTCGATCGGTGAGGACCGCGACGGCAACATCTGGATCGGCACGATCGGTGGTGGGGCATGGCGGTACGACGGGCGCGAGTTGCGGCAGTTCACCGCGAGTGACGGACTGACGACCGCGAGCGTGATGGCCATCTACTGCGACCGCGACGGGACGCTTTGGCTCGGCGGCGCGGGCGTGTTCCGTCTTACTGGGCAGCGTTTCGAGCGTGTGCACTGAGAACAGGGCGCGCCGAACGGTTCAGCCTTCGTGGCTCCATCAAAGCAGTTTGGCACGCCGCCTCTGATGCGTCCGAGGGATCTTTCAATCAGCCGGGCCACCGAAGCCCAGTCCTCGGTTCAAGGCATATCCTCCCTGACCTCCTCGACAGCCACCGCTCACGATCCCGCGCTCAGCACCCCCCACCATGCGCCTCCCAGCACGACTCGTTGCCCTGCCGACCTCGGTGCTCGCGATCATCGTCGCCGCGTGCTCCTCGACGCCGCCTGCGACGAGCGAGGATCAAGCCACATCGACGGCACCGCCGCCCCGCGTGAAGGCGTGGATGGATCGCCTCACGGTCAAGCACGAGTACGACCCGAAGACGGGCTTCATCGTGGCGCGCGAGACGGTG
>JBDKIJ010000158.1:0-3951 GCA_039797155.1 Gemmatimonadota bacterium
GCGACGCGACGCATCACGCGCATGGCAAAGCAATGGATTCGCATGACGGGACTCATTGGGGAAGGAGGGGTTCAAAGGGACGATCATCCGGCGAAATGCGGCGCGCCGTATCGCGCTTTTCGATCTTCTGCAGCGAGACCTTATCGCGGCGGTACACCTGGACCACGGTGGAGTCGGTACGCGGCACCTTCGTCGGTGGCATGGTGAGCGATGCCGTATTCACGAGGGGCACGCTTGCCACCGGTGGCGGAACGGGACGCGGGGTCGGGCGTGGGGTCACCCGCTTTGCGGGGCGCACGGGAGGCGCCGCCGAGGCGGTCACTTCAGTGCCACTGCTGAAGTCCAAGCGCTGCAGAATGTCCCGACTCGTTGCGCCACGTGTGTCGACGGTGTCTGGATCACCGAAGCCGCGGAGCACCAGTTGGATCTTTCCCGCATTGCTGGCCACGGCCAGCTGCTCGGCTTCCGAGGGCGTGACCTCCAGGGCAGCGGTTGTGGCACTCACCGGTCTGCCATCCGGACCGCGCTCCAATTCGGAGCCAACAGAAAGCACCCGCATGTTGCTCATGAACAGCCGCGCCTGCTGGATCTCGTTCGTCCCGATGGATTTCAGCGTGACGAGCACATCGACCCGACTGTTCGGCTGTATCAGGCCACTCACACCGGCCACTTCGTCAATCTTGACCGCCATGGCCCGCCGTCCCGGTGTGATCTTCACCTCAAGGCCACCGCTGGCACCAACCGGCGCTAGCCGACCGGGAAGCAGGGCTTCGCCGATGAAGACCGGGACCCGCGCGACGCGGCCGATGACGGAATCCGGTACGACGAAGGCATCACGCGGAACCGCCGCCAGGGGGAGCTGCACCACGCGTACCTGCGGCGCGGTGATGACATGCCCCTCGACCAGATCGACGGTGGCAACCACCACCGGACGGGTCACGATTCGACTGTTGCGCTCAGCGTGCTTGAGATACTGGAACACGCCGGTCGCTGCGAGTCCCGCGACGGTGAGTGCCAGTGCCAACATCAGATGAAATCGATACTCACGGATCATTGCAGTTCGTACCGGAATTCGGCCCGGATATCCGGGAACCGGGTGGGCGCGATGAACGGCACCGCGCGTTGGAAGGGGAAATCGTTGATCACGACCGTGACCGTTTGGTTCGGCGCGGAACCGCTCGGCAGGACGAATTGCACGTCTGCGCTCTGCGCTCCGCTATCCGCGATGCGCGCGCGCACCGTACTCACAATGAGCGTCGCGGCAGCCGTCTGTTCGGACGTCGTGGACATTGGTGTAACGGCAGCCAGACGTGCGCCTTCACGCGCGGCATTCGTGAGATTGTTGTAGAGGAAGAAGAAGCGACCGTATTCGACGATCCCGAACACGAAGAGCAGGAGTACGGGCGCCACGATCGCGAATTCGACCATCGCGGCGGCGCGCTGCTCTGCATGAAAGCGCCGAAGGAGCTTCCGGTACTTCATAACCACACCCACCAGCTGCGGACGACGTGCGGCGCCAGCGTGGCCAACACGAGTGCACAGCCGAGTGGCACCGCATATGGCATGGGTCCGATCGGCCGAGGTGACGCCTGGAGACGATGGCGGAGCAGCCACCATGCGGCGTACACGCCGCCCAACAGTGCCGCTACGAGGGCGGTGCGCCAGGTGAGCGATGGGCCAATCCAGGCCGCCCCGGCGGCGAAGAACTTCACGTCGCCAGCCCCGAGGATCCCGCGTAACCAAGCCGGAAACCAGAGTGCCAACCCCATGGCGACGCCACTGAGTGCACCGGTCACATCACGTGCCGGTGTATCGAAGAGCCACGACGCACCGAGGCCGTGGAGTAGCAGCACGAGCACCAGTCCATTCGCGATGCGTCGCGAGTGGCAATCGGTGAGAACGCCCGCCGTAATCAGGGCGAGCTGAATGAACAGAGATAGCGGAACCATGCCGGAGGAGTCACGAAGGGGAGTGACGCGCGCCGGCGCCCTGCGCTGGTGCAACCCAAGCGTCAGGGCGCCGTCGAGGGATTACGGCATGTTGCTGTTGATCGTGCTGAAGGCGCTGTCGACTTCGGTGCCAAGCGTCTTGACGGTGGCGATGGCGACGGCCGCAATAAGCGCAACCATTACGCCGTACTCGACCATCGTGGCGGCGGATTCATCATTGAGAAAACGGCGGAGCATGGACATCAGACTTCTCCTAGCAGAGGGTGAACGCAGCAGTGTGCGTATCCCAGCGTGCATGCGTGATCGCTGGTGGTGATCTCCCCCACGCAATCCATGGGCCACAGGCGAACACGGGAGTGCATGCTGATCTGCTCGTCACACGCCCGCATGAGCGTCCACTCTTCACGACAAAACAGAGCGGGCCCGACCGTAATGGTCGGGCCCGCTCTGCGTGACGATCTCGTGAACGACAACGACTCAGGTTACGTCGCTGCAGTACCGATCAAAGGCCTGAACAAGATCGTCGGCGATGTCATGCGCACTCCGGCCTTCGATCTGATGCCGCTCCAGCATGAACGCCACCGCACCATCCTTCATCAGCGCGATGCTTGGCGACGACGGGCGATAGCCGGTGAAGTACTCACGAGCCCGCGCCGTCGCTTCGGTATCCTGTCCTGCAAATACCGTCGTATTTCGATCGGGCGTCACCGCATGGGCCATTGCCATCGCGACCGCCGGCCGCGCGTTGCGGGCCGCGCACCCGCACACCGAGTTGACCACGACGAGCGTCGTCCCCGCATGATGCGCCAACCGGGCATCGACATCGGAGGCGGTACGCAATTCTTCAATGCCCAGACGCGTGAGTTCCTCACGCATCGGCATCAGCAAGTGTTCCGGATACATCCTGTCTCCTGCAGCCGTGCTTAGTAGTCGGGAAGATCATCGCGCGGCTCCCGCACCAGCGCGAGAATCGCGGCCTGCGGTACCACGAGATACTGTTCGTTTTCGAAGGTGATTTCGACCGCGGCCTTTCGGAAGAAGAGCGCGTAATCGCCCACCTGCGCCTGCATCGGCACATAGCGGGCCTCACGCCCTGATGCACCACCAATACGCCACGGCTCATCGCCCTGATCGGCCAGATCGGGGAGCGCCAGACCGGGGCCGGTGGAGACGATCTCGCCACCCTGCACCGCCTGGTTGTCGACGGCGGTCGGCGGCAGATACAGCCCCACTTTGGAGCGCTGTTCGCCATCCTCGATCTTCACGAGGACCCGATCGCCCACAACGAGAAGACGCTTCTTCGGATTCATGCGATCAAAGCTAATCGCCTAGCGCTGCGTCGTCCCAGTCGGTCAGCGCACGAGATGGTAGGTCGTCTGCCGGCCGAACGCCCACCGCACCTTCCCGGACGCGTCGATGATCACATCCTCTTCCTGCGCGGAGCGCACCAGTTGGTTGTTCCACTCGGGAACCGGCGTCGTGGCTTGCAGCTCGATGGAATACCACATCCCGGGGATGATCCGGTGGTCACCGCGCCCCGGCACGCCATCCTGATAGTCCCACAGCCCGACGAGCGCGCCGGCCCCATGACCATGCAGGCCGATCGGATGCGAGTACACGGTGCCGTCGATCTTTTCCGCCCGCATCCGCGCCAGCGTGGCCTTCAATACCTCGTTTCCAGTCCGCCCCGGGCGCAACTCCTCGACGTTGAAATCCTGCAGCCAGTTGGAGGCAGCGAGTGCCTTCTTGAGTCCTGCCGGCACATCCGTCTCCCCTTCACGGAGGACATACCCCATGTGCTGCGTATCCGTATTGAGCCCGAGCGCCGTGACGCCGAAATCGCAGTGCAACACATCGCCGCGCAGGATGGTCGGATTCACTCCCACCAGCTCAGGGCTCCCGAACTGCCGCTGGATCTCCACACTCGGCTGAAACCAGGTGCTCAGCCCGAGGTCATTGAGCCGCTGACGCATCCACCACACAACGTCATCAGCCTTGGTCA
>JBDKIJ010000159.1:0-10793 GCA_039797155.1 Gemmatimonadota bacterium
CGACCAGCTCGAGTGTTGCCACGACCGGATTGGCCGTCCCACCGGTGAGGGTGGTGCTCTTGAGTCGCGTCAGGACGGTGGCGCCCTGCGTCATCCCTGCCGCACCACCCGCCAGCAGCACCGCGCTCCACTTGAGCACTGGCGGCAGATCCACCACCACCGAGGCGGCGGCGAGCATACCCGCCAGCATGGCGGCCGGGGTGGCCACGACGTCCAACAGCTGATCCAACCAGGGGACGGCATACGCGCCGATCTCGAGCACCGTCGCCGACGCCAGCGCCGCGAGCGCGGGGGTGGTCGCCAACCACGCGAACTCTGGCGCCAGAGGGAGCGCCCCCCACTTCGCCGCGACGGCGGCAATCAGCAGCGGCACGAAAATCCGGAAGCCGGCCGCCGCCGCGAGCCCGAGCCCGACGGCGATTCCGACCACGGCCTCCATGCCGCCGGGGAAGGCGCTGACGATGGTTTCCAATTGCATGGTGATCAACACGCCTCAGAGATAGCCGGATCCTGTTCCATTTGCGAACGGCGGGCGCTACCGTGCCCCCATGCGCCTCTTCGGCTGGGCCGGCCTCGGCACCCTCTCGATCATCATGCTGCTGCAGCTCCGCGGCATGGATGCCCCGCTGCGCACCCCCGAGACGCCGCTCGGCGTGGTGGGATACGAACTGGCGTTCACCCCCGCACGCGCCGAGGCGATGCTGTCCACCTGGCGATCCCTCGATCGCCTCGAAGCCCTCCGCGTGAGCCTCGGATTCGACGTGGCGTTCCTGCTCGTGTACCCATGGTTTCTCCGGCGCTCGATATCCGTCGTCATGAGCTGGCGCGACCAGCCGGGGGTGACGGACCGTTGGACGCGCACGGCGCGGTGGCTCACGGTGGCCGTGGTCGGATGCCTCCCGCTGGATGCGCTCGAGAATGCGGTGCTGTGGCGCATGATCACGAGCCCGCCGACAGCCGCGTTGACGGTGACGGCCGGTCTCGCCGCAACGATCAAATTCTTCCTCGTCGCGGCCACCCTCGTGTGGTGCATGGGGGCCCTCTGGACCGGCTGGCGGAGCCGTCGCGTATGACCACGCTGGCCTTTGTCGCACCGTGGGAGTGTTCGCGGCTCGTGGCGAACATTCCACGCGAACCGCGTGAAGATGTCGTCGTGCTGCTCCTTGAGTCGGTGGCCAAGGGCGCATCCCTGCCGTGGCACCGGCAAAAGCTGGTGCTACTGCTCAGCGCGATGCGGCACTTTGCGGACGCACTCCGCGCCCGCGGCTATCGCGTCGAGTTCCGGCGTGCGGCGAGTTACAGCGACGGAATCGTTGAGGTGGCGCGCGAGTTGGGGGCAACGCGCGTCGTCGCCACGGAAGGGCGCGAGCAGGATATGGTGGATGACCTGGCGCGCGCGCGTGAAGCGCTGGATACCCACGGCATCACGCTCGTGCTGCGGGAAGATCGCGGGTTTCTCGCGACCCGTGAGGAATTCGCGACCTGGGCGCGCGGGCGCAAAGAGTACCGCATGGAGTGGTTCTACCGCGAAATGCGCCGCAAGCACGGCGTGTTGCTCGAAGCGGATGGATCGCCGAGTGGCGGTGCGTGGAACTTTGACGTCGAGAACCGGAAGCCGTGGCCGAAGGCGCGTGCGGTACCGGAGGTCTGGCGCGTGGAACCGGACGCCATCACGCGTGATCAGATGGAGCGCGTGCGGACATGGCGCGGACGATGGGGCTCGGTGGATCGGTTTGCGTTGCCCGTCACGCGCAGCGAAGCCAAGGCGTGGCTCGAGCGATTCATCGTCGAGCGGTTGCCGGAGTTCGGTCCGTATGAAGACGCGCTTGTGGCCGGTGCACCGGACCTTCTCCACTCATCACTCTCCTCGCTTCTCAATGTTGGGTTGCTCCATCCGTTGGAAGTGGTGCGGCGCGCCGAGCAGGCGTATCGCGATGGGCACGTTCCGATCGCCTCCGCCGAAGGATTCATCCGGCAGATTCTCGGGTGGCGGGAGTACATCCGAGGGATGTACTGGCAGCTGATGCCGGGACTGCGCACCGCGAATGCCCTGGAGGCCCCGCTGGGATTGCCACGCTGGTTCTGGGCGCCCGATGGGGAAGCGTACGATCTCGTGGATGGACCCGCAGCGACGGGTGCTTTGGATGCGCCGGTCCATGCCGCCTGTGCCATGCACTGTGTGGCCGACACCATCCGCCAGGTGCGTGACTACGGACGCACGCACCACATCGCGCGATTGATGATCCAGTGCAACTTCGCCACGATGCTCGGCGTACAACCGGCGGCGCTCTCACGCTGGTTCTGGAGCGCGTTCACCGATGCGTACGAATGGGTCGAGCTGCCGAACGTAGCCGGGATGGGCACGTGGGGCGACGGCGGAGCGCTCGCCTCCAAACCATACGTGGCGAGCGGCGCGTATGTGAACCGCATGAGTAATTACTGTGCGTCCTGCCGGTACGACGTGAAGCAGCGCACCGGACCGGACGCGTGTCCGATGAATCTGCTGTACTGGGATTTTCTCGCGCGGCATCGGGAGCGCTTCGCCACCCATCCGCGCATGCGCATGATGACGAAGCATCTCGACGCGATGCCGCCCGAGGAGTTGGTGCAGATTCGCCGACAGGCCGAAGCGTTCCGCACTTCGGTGCCGGGCGAGTAAGCCGATGATCGAGCCGGGGCGCCTGCACGGACGTCCGCCGCACAGCACGCCGGCGCATCGCCGGCAATTGCGGGCGTTGGTCCAGGCGTCATGCGAGAACCGCCCGGGAGTCTATCGCATGTTGGGGCCAACTGGACTGGTGATCTATGTGGGGCAGTCGCGAGTCCTGCGTACGCGGCTGCTGTCGTACTTCCGTGCAAAGGGGCGGCGCAACAAGGCGGCCCGCATCGTCCGCCATGCCTTTCAGATCGAGTGGGAATACACACCGACGGAATTCGGGGCACTGCTGCGTGAACTGCGGCTGATCAAGCAGCACCGGCCGCACTTCAATACGATGATGGTACTTGATGAGTGGCCGCGTGCGTATGTGGCGCTCACCGGGGGCCCGGTACCGGGTTTGCGCGTGGTTGCCCGATCAGATGATCCGCAGGCCATCGCGCTATTCGGCCCCTTTCGTCGCGTGGCCCAGCTACGCGACGCGGTCCGGGCCCTCGCTGAAGTCACAGGACTGCGCGACTGCACGCTCGACGATATCGGCATGCGTGCCACGGAGCGCACGCGGGTTCCCGTCGGTTGCTTGCGTCATGCGCTCGGCACCTGTGATGGGCCGTGCATCGGCGCGCATGACGCTCCTCGGTATGCACGCGTTGTTGCCGACGTACGGGAATTTCTCGAAGGGCGCAGTGATGCACCGATCCAGATGTTGACCGCACGCATGCAGGAGGCGGCCGATCGGCTGGCCTTTGAAGAGGCCGGCATTTGGCGCAATCGCCTGGCACTGGTCCAGTGGCTGCACGATCGGGTGCGCCATTTCCACGCCAATGTGGATCGCCTCACCTTTCGCTATCATGCGCGTACGGTCGATGGGGGTGAATGGATCTACCTGGTGCGTCGCGGCACGGTCCGCGGCGAGTGCGCGGCGCCGGATTCACCGGCTGATCGCGACGCGCTCTCGGCGCTGATCGCTCGCGTGTACAAGGGAGCGGATCCCGACGGGCGTGATATCCCCACGCACGACCTCGACGAGTTCTATCTGGTCGCCAGTTGGTTCCGTCGTCGCCCCGATGAACGCGCGCGTGCCCAATCACCACATCGGAAGCTCTCGCATGCGTCTCCTGGTCGTTGAAGACGATCCCCGCCTCGCCCATCTCTTGGCGCGCGGACTCCGTGAAGAGGGGTATGCCGTGGATACCTGCGGAGACGGGCACGACGCCGTCGCGCAAGTGATGGTGAATGGCTATGACGCGATTCTTCTCGATGTCATGCTGCCGGGACAGGATGGCTTCACGGTCGTGCGGACGCTGCGCGAGCGCGGCGTGCGGACCCCGGTGCTGATGTTGACCTCGCGCGATGCCGTGACCGACCGGATCGACGGGCTCGATAGCGGGGCCGATGACTATCTGGTGAAGCCCTTCGATTTCGGTGAGCTGCTTGCCCGCTTGCGGGCGCTGTTGCGACGCCCCGAATCACTACAGGCGATGCGCATCACCGTCGGTGATCTCGAGGTGGACCTGCACACCCATGCCGTATCGCGCGGTGGCGAACCGATTCTGTTGACGGCGAAGGAGTTCGCCCTGCTGGAGCTGTTTGCCCGGCATGCGCACCGGATGCTGTCGCGCGCTGAGATCGTGGCTCACGTATGGGATGAGAACCACGATCCCCTCACGAACGCGGTCGAGGTGTACGTGAATCGCCTTCGTGGCAAGATCGATCGGGCGCCGTGGACGCCGTTGCTCCACACCAAGCGTGGGGCTGGCTACATCCTCACCGACCATCCGGCGTTCTGATATGCGCCTGCTCACCGTACGTACCTCCATTCATTTTCGCCTTACGGCGTGGAACGCCGGTGTTCTGGCGTGTCTGCTCACGGTCTTCGCGGTTGCCGGTTGGTTTACCCTCGCACGTGTCGTACGCGAGCGCACGACCTCGGCGGTCCGCGAGTCAGCGCGCGCAGTTGCCGCCGCCGTCATGGCCGAACGCCGCGCTGTGGCGGCACGTGGGGAAGTCGAGACGGAGCGTGGCGCGACGGAAGCGGCAGTGCTGCGCGAATTGCGCATCGGGGATCTGGAGATCTTCATCACCGACGAGTCGGCGCAGTTGATGGCGGTACGACAGCCACGGCAGGACGCCGAAGCTGAAGCGCGCGACCGGAATGTGGTGGTGGTACCAGATGCCGTTCGCGACCTGATGGATCAGGTGCAGCGTGAGCGGCAACGTGGTGTCCATGCGGATTCCGCCGTAGTCGTCCGCGATGTGCTGTTGCGGAACGAACCCGCGCGCGTGGCTGTCTTGCGCATCGCACCGGCGCCTACCGATCCGGCGGACGAGCCCGCCATGGTGGTGACGGCGGTGCATGGCACGGCCGAGGATATCCAGCTGCTACGCCAGGTGCGTACGACGCTGTTGTTCGCGATTCCCTTTGCCTTGCTGGTCTCCGTGGCGGCGGGATGGCTGTTGGCGAGGCGCAGCCTCGCGCCCCTTGAGGCCATCAACACGCGCACCGCGTCGATTACGGCGGCTGATCTCTCGGCCCGTCTGCCGGTGGTGAATCCGCACGATGAGCTTGGGCGGCTCGCCCAGATCATCAACGGCCTGCTGGCCCGTGTCGATCAGGCCTTTACGGCCCAGCGACAGTTTGTGGCGGATGCCTCGCATGAGCTGCGCACCCCCCTCGCCATCATCCGGGGCGAAGCAGATGTGACGCTACGTCGGGAGACGCGCACACCGGCGGAGTATCGGGAGTCCATGGATGTGATTCGTGCCGAATCCATCCGCCTGAGTCGCATTGTCGATGACCTCTTTCTGCTGGCTCGCGTCGATGCCGCCGCCGCGGATGTCGTGCGTGAGCCGGTCTCGATCGAGGAGCTGCTGCAGGATGCGGTGCGGAGCATGCGCTCTTTGGCCGAAAGCTCAGGTATCGAACTGATGCTGACGCTGGCGCCGATTGCCCCGCACTGGGTTTTCGGTGATGCTACCCTGCTCCGCCGCTTGCTGGTGAATCTGCTCGATAACGCGCTGCGACATGCGCCGGCTGGAAGCACCGTATCGATCCGCTGTATCGGCGATCGGGAGACCATCCGCATCCGCATCGCCGACGCGGGGCGCGGTGTTCCGGCCGAGTTGCGCACGCGCATGTTTGAACGGTTCGTGCATGGACACGCCGAAGGAACAGGGCTTGGCCTTGCCATTGCTCAGGCCGTCGCGCAGGCGCATGGCGGGCAGGTCACGTTGCTTGATGCGACGCCGGGTGCCACCTTCGAGGTGATGCTCCCGTGTCATTCCTCCCCTGGAGATGCCATCGCATGATCATTCGTCTACTCTCTCGTATGGCCCGCCGTCTTGGCGGAGTCCCGACACGGTCGGTTGTCGCGGCCGCAGTGACGGGACTCGCAAGCGTTGCACCAGCCGTCGCATCGGCACAGAGCGCGCGAGGGGATACCGTCGCGGTCACCGAGTGGACCGTACCGTGGGGCGCCCAGGGACGGCCTCGCGATCCGTCTGTTGACGGACAAGGGCGCATCTGGTTTGTCGGCCAAGAGGGGAATTACGTCGCGCGGTTTGATCCGCGCAGCGCGAGCTTCACGCGGATCGAGATCGATCCGGGTACCCATCCGCATACGGTAGCGGTGGATCGCGATGGCGACGCGTGGTATGCGGGTAACCGCAACGGGATGATCGGTCGCATCGATGGACGGACGGGCACGATTACGCGGTACCCGATGCCGGATTCGGCGGCGCGCGATCCGCATACCATCGCCTTCGACCAGAAGGGCAACCTCTGGTTCACGGTGCAGAACAGCAACATGGTCGGGCATCTCGTGAAGAAGACGGGTGCCATCACGCTGCTCCGCATGAGCACGCCGCGGGCACGTCCGTACGGGATCGTCATCGATCCGCGAGGCCGTCCCTGGTTCAATCTGTTCGGGACAAACAAGATCGGGACGATCGATCCGGGATCGATGCGCGTCCGCGAGTATCCGCTGCCGGATGACCGGGCGCGCGGACGACGCATCGCCCTCACCAGTGACGGTGGTGTATGGTATGTCGATTATTCGCGTGGCTATCTGGGTCGGCTTGATCCGGTGAGTGGCGCGGTGAAGGAGTGGGCCATGCCTGGTGGCGGGACCTCACTCCCTTATGCCATGACCGTCGACGATGCCGACCGGCTCTGGTTCGTCGAAACGGGGTTGCAACCAAATCGCCTGGTGGGATTCGATCCGCGTACGGGGAGCTTCACATCGCCCAAGGAGCTGGGCCCCAAACAGCCAAACACCATCCGGCATATGGTGTTCGACAAGGCCACTCGCAGTATCTGGTTCGGATCGGATCGGGGGACGATCGGCCGCGCGGTGGTTCCGCCGTCTCGGACGCGACCGATCGGGTAAGGAACGGTTCTCCCAATGCATGGGACACGGGGGCGCTCGACGCAGGGACGTTCGACGCGATGCCGTGCACGAGGCCCCGGCTGCCGATTCATTGTGCAAACCGTACATTAGCGCATGACACCGACCTACCTGTGGGTAAAGGCATTCCATGTGATCGCCGTGATCGCGTGGTACGCGGGATTGTTCTACATCTTCCGTCTGTACGTCTATCACGTGCAGAAACGCGATGAGCCGGCGGTGGTGGCGACGCTCGAAGTCATGGAGCGGCGATTGCTGCGCGCCATCATGGTCCCCGCGATGATCGTGACGCTGGCGATGGGGATCTGGATGCTGGTACTGAACCCCTCGCTGCTGCGCATGCCGTGGATGCACACCAAACTGCTGGGCGTCGTCCTCCTGCTCGGCTACCACGGTCTCGCGTCGCATACGCGTAAGCGCTTCGCGAAGGGGGACTTCTACCTCACGGAGACCGCGTGCCGCTTCATCAATGAAGTGCCGACCGTGCTGCTCTTCCTGATCGTGATCAGCGTGATCGTCCGCTGAACCCAGGCATCACGGCGGGGTCATCGTCCCTGCTGGATGAGGATCGTGGTGCCCATGGTCGTCTCCATTTTGACGACACGTCGTGACGATTCGCTGATCCACGCCACCGACTCACGGCCGCGTGCCAGCGTCAGCACCACGATCCAGCACGCGTCGCCGTTCACCATGGTGCTGCCGGTCACGGCAATCTGATATCGCCGGAGTCCCGCGTCCACGTCATAGACGGGGAAGTGCACCACCAGCCCCTTCGCGAGCGGGAGCGCCCCGGCCACCAAGTCCCAGCTGGCGGCGTCGAAGGCGACCTGCGGCAGGATCGTATCAATAGGCACCGACGGCACATCCTGCGGCATCAGCGCGCCTTTCACGCGGCGCCCCGTGAAGTCGAGGGTGACACGCCGATTGGGGAGCTGCGAGCGGTGTACCCGTGGGGCCAGCGTTTCGCGATCGGTGATCGTCGTATCCACCAACCGGGTTGGCCCACGCTGCAAGGTCTTCACGCGGTGGAGCGTGATCACGCGGTCCGTGCTGTCCGCCCACAGACTATCGATCAGCGTGCCGACGGGGATCTCATCGCCATCCCGGAAGAGCGTCAACGCATAGCGTCGACTCGACGCCACCAGCCGCGCGCCGTGCAAGGCGGAATCACCCGGCACCACCCGGCGCGCGCTGTCCTCCGGCGCGATCTGCGCACGCAACGATCCACTCGTGACCACTGATATGGTGGTCAGCGCGTGGAGCATCCATCGCGGCATGCGCATGCGCATCATGCGAACATCAGTACTTGTAGTGGCTCGCCTTGTACGGCCCGTCCACCGACACGCCGATGTAGGCGGCCTGTTCGGCGTTGAGCGTCGTCAGCTTCACGCCCAGCTTGTCGAGGTGGAGGCGTGCCACCTTCTCATCGAGATGCTTCGGCAGCGTGTACACCTTCCGCTCGTACTTCTCCGCGTTGGCATGCAGCTCGATCTGCGCGAGGACCTGATTCGAGAAGCTCGCGCTCATCACGAAGCTCGGGTGACCCGTGGCGCAGCCGAGGTTCATAAGACGCCCTTCGGCGAGAATCAGGATCGAGCGGCCGTTCGGCAGCACGAACTCGTCATACTGCGGCTTGATGTTGATGCGCTTCATCCCTTCGACCTTCTTGAGCCCGGCCATGTCGATCTCATTGTCGAAGTGGCCGATGTTCGAGACGATCGCCTTGTCCTTCATGCGGCCCATGTGCTCGACGGTGATGACGTTCTTGTTCCCCGTCGCCGATACGAAGATGTCCGCCTGATCCACGATATCTTCGAGGGTCGTGACCTGATAGCCCTCGAGCGCCGCCTGCAGCGCGCAGATCGGATCGATTTCCGTGATGACCACGCGCGCGCCCTGGCCCTTGAGCGCCTGCGCACAGCCCTTGCCCACGTCGCCGTAGCCGAGCACGACGACGATCTTGCCGGCGAGCATGACGTCGGTCGCGCGGTTGAGGCCGTCGACGACTGAGTGACGGCAGCCGTAGAGGTTGTCGAACTTCGACTTCGTCACGGCATCGTTGACGTTGATCGCCGGGAACGCCAGCGTGCCGGCGCGCTCCATCTCGTACAGGCGATGTACGCCCGTCGTCGTCTCTTCGGAGACGCCGCGAATGCCGGCCAGCACCTTCGTCCAGCGCCCCGGGTTCTTCTGCTGCTCGACGCGCAACAGGTCGAGAATGACGCCCCACTCTTCGGGCTCGTTGTCGCTGTCGAAGCCGGGCACCACGCCCGCCGTCTCGTATTCCGCGCCCTTGTGCACGAGCAGCGTCGCGTCACCGCCGTCATCAAGGAGCATGTTCGGGCCCGTCCCATCGGGCCACATCAGCGCCTGCTCGGTGCACCACCAGTACTCCTCGAGCGTTTCCCCCTTCCAGGCGAACACCGGCGTGCCGGCCGGCTTCTGCTCCGTGCCATGCGGACCCACAGCCACCGCGGCGGCCGCGTGATCCTGCGTCGAGAAGATGTTGCACGACACCCACCGCACGTCGGCGCCCAGCGCCACGAGCGTTTCGATGAGGACCGCCGTCTGTACGGTCATGTGCAGCGAGCCCATGATCTTCGCGCCCTTGAGCGGCGCCTTGCCGGCGTATTCGGCGCGCAGCGCCATCAGCCCGGGCATTTCCTGCTCGGCGAGGCGGATTTCCTTCCGGCCCCACTCAGCAAGCGAGAGATCGCGGACCGCGAAGGCGGGGCGGATGGCGGCGGCGAGATCGACGACGCCGTGTTCAGTCATGACTGCGGTCATAAAAAAGCGGTTAGGGGGAAATGCGGTTGAGGGACGGCTACAACAGTCGGGGTACAGCTACAGCAGTCGGGGTATGGCCACACCAGTTGGAGTCAGGCGAAGGCCACGGCGGAGAAGAGGCTGGGGCCATTGGCGTTGGGGTCAACAGGGAGCGCGACGTAGCGGGTCGTGGAGAAGCCGGCCTCACGACACCACGATGCCACCATGTCTTCGCTGAAGCCGAGCCAGACATGGCCCATCTGTTCGCGATAGCTCTCGTGTGCGTGGGGGCGCATGTCGGTGATCAACACGCGACCGCCGGGGCGCAGGACACGTCGCACTTCGCGGAGCGCGCGCTTCGGATCGGCCACATGGTGCAACACCAGCATCACGATCGCGATGTCGAGTGCGGCGTCGGCCAACGGGAGCGATTCGATCGATCCCTCCTGGACGACCACGTTCGGACAACCGGCGAGGCGGGCGGATGCGGCACGCAACATCGCGGGAGACGCATCCACGGCGTGCACCCGCGCCGCATGTGGAGCGAGTGCGGCGCTCAGTGCGCCGGTGCCGCACCCCAGATCGCCGACCACCACGGTGGGGTCCAAGAGGGCCAGCGTCGCCGCGAGATCGCTTCGGGGGCCGAACATCGTGGCGCGGAGCGAGTCCCAGTCAGCGCTCGCTTCGGCAAAGAACGCCTGCGACTTGGTGCGCCGAGATGCCATGACTGCGTCTATTCTGGCGGCATCTTGAATCGATACTGGCGTCATAATCATCGAAGAACGCACCACATCCCACAGCTGCACCATCTCCGGATCCAGCGACGGATGACGCCGGTACCATCGACTGGTGCCCTCCGCGCGCGAATCCACCCACGCCTGGTCGGCCAGAATCTTGAGATGGCGACTCACGGTGCTCTGCGGCAGCTGCAAGGCCGTCGCCAGCTCCCCCACCGTCAGCTCCTG
>JBDKIJ010000160.1:0-3131 GCA_039797155.1 Gemmatimonadota bacterium
CGCATGTCCGCCGACGCCGCGCCGGCGCCGGTCAGTGCAGGCCTGTCCACGATTGGCGTCGCTGTTGTAACCCGGTGGCGGTTTCTGCCGCGATAGGCATTGGTCCAACGACCAGCAGAACAGAATTCACAGAGAACACAGAGGCCACGGAGAACACAGAGAAAAACAATAAAAAAAGAGGGGCCCGCCGCTGGCTGCTCGGCGCGCCCCTCCGTGTTCTCCGTGACCTCTGTGTCCTCTGTGTATTCAGTTCAAAAAGCGCATCGACCGCACATCACTTCCCGCCGGCGCTCCGCATCCGCTGCACTTCCTTGATCGCCTCCATCAGCTCGCGATCAAACCCCTTGAGCTCATCGGCCGCGGAATTCTCCACCCACACATCCGGCGGCACGCCGTAATTCTCGAGGTTGATGCCGTAGTTGTTGGGCTTGGTCGGATCCCACGTCACCACGAGCGACCCCGGCGTGCGGATCGTGCCGCCATTGATGAGGGTGTAGCTCCCCGTCGCGATCACGCCGCCTGACGTCGGCTGACCGACGATGCGCCCGAGCCCGAGCTGCCGGAATCCCATCGGCGTGACTTCGGAATCCGAACCCGACCGCTGATTGATCAGCATCACCTTGGGCCCCGGGATCGCCTGCCGAGGACGGCGTCCCCACACGCGGCTCCCCGTGCGCTGATTCCAGAATTGGTAGGGGCGCCGCTCGAGGATATCGATCAGCTCCTGATCGATGTTGCCCCCGCCGTTGTAGCGGATGTCGACGATGATCCCCTGCTTATTGCTGAACTGATCGATCTCGTTGCGGAACTTGGCGAGCGACGGCTGGTCCATCGAGCGGATGTGCACGTACGCGATCTCGCCGTTCGTTTCCTTCTCGACGATCTCGCGGCGTTCAGCGACCCACTCCTCGTACTTGATGTCCGTGAGCGACGTCACCGTGCGGATGCGCACCGTGCGCGCACCCGTGCCATTCGCGTCCTTTGCGACCCGCACCGGCACGTACTCATTGAGTGTTTCGCCGAGCAGCTTCCAATAATTGTCCCCCGCCTTGAGCTCCGTGCCATCGATCGCGAGCACGAAATCACCGACCGAGAGGCCGAGCCATTCCTTGTCCGCCGGGCCGTTCCGATAGATGTGGCTGATCGTGTAGCGCCCGTTCTTCGACTCGGTCAGCTCAACCCCAAGCTGGCGCGTCGTGATGAGGCGCGGCATCGCGCGCGTAGCCGGCCCGTTGACGCCGGTGTGCGACGCGTTGAGCTCGCCGATCATTTCGTTGGCGAGGTCGTAGAGATCCTCGTTCGTCGCCACGTGCGGGAGCAGCGTCCGATAGCGCTCGCGGATCGCCTCCCAATCTCGGCCGTGCATCTTCTCGTCATAGAAGCGGTACTTCATCACGCGCCACGCTTCCTCGAACAGCTGCTCGCGTTCGGCGCGGAGGTCGATACGCACCGGCACCTGGAAGCTGATCCGCTCGCTCCGCTGCGGGTTCGCGAGGACGAGCTTATGGACCTCGCTGCCTGACGCTGCTGCACCGCCCGCTCCTTCCCCCTCGCCACCGGATGACGGCGTGCGACGGAAGTAGATCGTGCGCCCATCGCGCGAGGGGACCATCCCCGGATAGCTCCCGCCCGCCAGGCGACGGCGGTTCGAGCCGTCAGTGTTGACCTGGAAGAGTCCGGCGTTTGGGGAGTCGGGATCGACGGCCGCGTTCTGCTGTCCGCCGCCGAACCCGCCCCCACCCGTGGCGAAAGTGATCGTGCGGCCGTCGCGCGAGAGGAAGTAACTCCCCACTCCGACCGGGCCGCGGGTGAGCTGCATGGCGCGGCGATCGATGCCGGCCTCGTCGATCCGCATCGTCGCAGCCGCACGTGATGACGACGCAGCGGCGGGGGAAGCCGTAGAAGCAGACGCCATGCTGATACCATCCCGGCGCAGTGTACTGCCACTGGGCATCGCACCACTCGATGGCCCATTCGCTGCGCCATTTGTGGCACCACTCATAGCCGAACGACGCGCTTTCACCAGCGGATCGTTCGGATCCTCCATGTGGCGGGCGAGGGCCACGCTGAACAGCTGCGCCACGCCACCGTCGCGTGTCGAGGTGAAATAGAGCGTGCTTCCGTCCGCGGAGAGTTGACCGTTAGTCTCCTGGAACGGATTGCGCGTGATGTTCGTCTCGCGCTTCGTGCGGACGTCGAGCAGATAGACATCGGCGTTCTGATCGTCATCGCGCTTCGTGTAGACGAGGGCGTTGCCATCAGCGCTGTACGAGATGGCGGCATAGCCACCGGCCGGATGCGACCCCAGCTCCACCGGCGCCCCGTTGGCCGCGACGTCCGCTTCCCACAGCCGGTTCGCCGCCGTCCACGCGAGCTTGCGTCCATCCGGGGACCAGGTGAGATCGCCCTTCACGGACGGGTGGTTGGTGAGCTTGCGCCGAGTCCCCGAGGCCAGCTCGAATAGCCAGACTTCTTCTTCGCGCGATTCATCGGAGACGTACGCGATACGCTTGCCATCGGGGGACCACGTCTGATAGCGCTCGCGCCATGGTGAGCGCGCGACCGATGTGCGTTCGCCAACGCCGGCCTCCGTGGGGACGATCATGATCTCACCGCGCACATCGACCGCGAGGTAGTCGCCATTCGGGCTGACCGTGAAGCCGTCGGCGCGGTTCATCGACGTCATCGCCTCGACCTCCGCTTCCTTGGCATCGAGCGCCAAGCGGATCGGCAGCTTCTTCGGCATGCCGCTCGGCACTTCAAGCGTCCACAGCTCGAAGTCGTTCTCGTAGATGATGCGGCGTCCGTCCGGCGAGATGGCGGGGAACTGCACGCCGTCGTCCGCGTGCTTGGTCACCTGTTCCGGCGTGCCGCCGCTGGCCGCGATGCGCCAGAGGTTGAAGACACCGTCGCGCTCGGAGGCGAAGTAGATCTTGCCATCGGCGCCCCACATGGGGTGCACATCGTGCACATGCCCGCGGAACTCCTGTACGTTGCCGTCGGTGAGCTGACGGATCTCGCCGGTGCGCAGGTCCTGCACGGTGATGTCGGCGTTGTTGTTGCCGCGATACCCCTTCCGCCAATAGCTGGGGAGCGAGCGGTTGAACGCCACGAGGGTGGCGTCCTGCTTC
>JBDKIJ010000161.1:0-2511 GCA_039797155.1 Gemmatimonadota bacterium
GGTTTACCGTCGTTGCCTCTGTCAGTGCGCCGCCGGTCCAAGGTGCCATCAACTATCCGCTGTTCACCAAGCTCGGCGTCGACGGCATCGTGCAGCTGTCGATCCTGCCGACCGGGTGGGTGCGTGTGGTGCTGCATGATGTCGGCCTCAAGACCGTGCGCACCACCAAGGACTTCGCGCTGCCTGCTCCCGCGCTATCACCCGCGTGGCGCCTTGCCGTACATGGTGTGGCCGATGTGGTGGAGGAGTGGATCACCGGGCAACGCGGGATTGCACAAACCCGGATCGCCTTTACGCGCGGCGGACGGATCTGGACCGTCGATAGCGACGGGGCCAATGCGGCCCCAGCGACCGCCGCCGGCATGTCGCCGCAATGGCTGCCCAGTGGGCGCGGTATCGTTTTCAATGTGCTGGACGGTATTCGCAATCCCATTGTCTACAAGGATCTCGTCACCGGGGCGCAGCGAACCCTCGTGAGTGCGGCCGGCGTCGAACATTCCACCCCCGCGGTCTCGCCCGACGGACGGACCCTGGTGTATGCGCGCGGCACGGACACGGGCACCGATTTGTACGCGCAACCCTTCGACGGCGGGGCCGCGCGTCGGATCACCATCGGCCGCGGGCGGGCGAGTGTACAGCCCTCGTTCAGCCCGGACGGTCAGCGCCTGGTGTTCATGTCGGATCGCTCGGGGCGGCAGGAGGTTTATATTAGCGATCTGGATGGAACGAACGTCGAGCTGCTGACGACGGGCGCCTTCGGTGATCGCGACTATCGGGCCGGGCCGGATTGGTCGTCTGACGGTCGCTTGGTGGCGTTCCAGTCGAGGAACGGCGGTACGTTCCAAATCATGACGATCAATGTGCGCGATCAGTCGATCCGACAGGTGACGGACGCTGGTCGCAATGATGATCCGTCGTGGGCTCCGGATTCACGCCATCTGGTCGTGACCCGGAACCTGGATGGTGTTCGGCAGCTCTGGGTGATCGACACCGAGTCCGGCCGTGCGCGGCAGTTGACGCGCGGACCGGAGGCGCGGTTGTCCGCATGGTCACCCCGTTTGGTTGTTCCGTGACTGTTGGTGTTCTTCCCCTCATGACCTGGAGTCGATCCACATGATGAAGTTGTCTCGTGCCGCTGTGCTGCTGGCCAGTGCCTCGCTTGTCCTCGGTGCCTGCAAGAAGAAGCCGGCCCCCGCTCCCGCGCCGGCCCCAGCGCCGGCAGCTCCTGCCCCGGCTCCCGCCCCAGCCCCCGCAGCGGCGGCCCCGGTGCGTGATACGATGGAGGAGTACCGGAGCAAAGTGGCGGCTGCCCGTGCGATTCTGCTCGAGACGATCTACTTCGATTACGACGCCGACGAGCTGCGTGACGAAGCCCGGGCGTCGCTCGATGCGAAGCTGCGTCTCCTGAATGCCAACCCGGGGCTCGCGATTCGCGTTGCCGGCCATTGCGACGAGCGCGGCAGCGATGAATACAACATCGCGCTCGGCCGCCGTCGCGCTGAAGCGGCCAAGCGATACCTCACCGATCGTGGAGTGGACGCCTCGCGGATCGAAACGGCGTCCTTCGGCCGTGAGCGTCCGGCGTCAACCGGCGGTTCCGAAGACGCGTGGTCGAAGAACCGTCGTGATGAATTTGAAATCACGGCCGGCGGCGACGCCTTGAAGCCGGCGTCGTGATGGCGCGTGCCACGCGGGGCGACCGGACGATGCGGTACTGTCGCGTGTGGCGGTTTCTTCCCCTCGTGGCCTTGATGGCCACGGGGGGGTGCTTCGCCACGCGCGGTGATGTGCGTCTGGTGCAGGGCGATGTCGCGTCCTTGCGTGCCGATCTGTTGCGCACGCAGCAGGAACAGCAGCAGGCGATCCAGCAGACGTTGCGCCTGTTGCAGGTGGCGAGTGACTCGTTGACGCGAATCGGCGCTCGCACCGTCTCCATCCAGGGCGACGTGCGCGGCGAAATGCGCGGTATTCGCGAGCAGCTGCTGCAGGTGCAGGCGTTGCTCGGGCAGAGTCAGGCGACGATCAACCGGTTGCGCGCCGAGCTGGAAGCCAGAAATGCGGCACCCCCCGTCGCGCCGGTCACGGTTCCCGCAGGAGGAGCGCCCGCCAAGTCGCCGGCAGGGGATTCCGTCGCTGCCTCCGCTGGGCCAGGGCCGAGTCAGCTCTTCACGAACGGCAAGGATCTGTTGAATCGGGGCAGTACGGCCACGGCGCGGGCGCTGTTCGAGGAGTTGCTGACGAAGTACCCGCAGTCGGATTTCTCGGCGGGCGCCCGGTACTGGATCGGCGAGTCCTTCTATAAGGAGAAAAATTTCGCGGCGGCGGATGCGGCCTTCGCGGCGATGGTGCAGACGCACCCGAATGACGAGTTGGCGCCCAATGCGTTGTACAAGCGCGGCCTGCTTGCCATGCAGCAGGGAAATACGGCGCAAGCCAAGCGCCTCCTCGAACAGGTCGTGTCGCGCTACCCGCGAAGCGATGCGGCGGTCCTGGCGGCCGAAACGCTGACGA
>JBDKIJ010000162.1:0-8087 GCA_039797155.1 Gemmatimonadota bacterium
TCGAGCTTATTGCGGCGCGCGGCGACCGTTGGATCCCGCTGGCGCCACTGACACGGGCCGTCGCCGCCATTCCCGGCGTCACGCTGCGTGATGAAGCGGGCGGCCATCTCCTCATCGAAGAGCGGCCGACGGTGGTGGTGGAGTCACTCCTCCGCCATCACCATCGGCCGCGCTGATCGACGTCCGGTCTGTTCGCGACGTCGTGCTAGGCCATCGCCACGGCACGACGTGAGGCCAGCACGTGATCACGCGTGACCAACGTGTCGCCCAACTCCCGCGCATCCTTCTCGGCCAGATCACGCAACCGCTTCGCGGCGCTGATGCGGATGAGAATGGGGTACGACTCCACCAGCTCGTCAAAAGTGGCTTTCGCGTCGTCGTCCCACGGGAGCTCCTCATGCACGCGAGCGGGCGTCGCATCGATCTTGTCGAGCTCCGTACCGAGCGGCAGGATGTGAAACAGCGCATCGAACAGCTGGTTGCACACTTCCTGCACGAGATACGTGGCCCCGGCATACCCCATGAACGGCGTCCCGGTGTGTCGACGAATGATCGCGCCGGGGAATGACGCCGGGATGTACATGCTGCGCGCACCGATTTCGGCGCAATACATCCGCTCGTTGTAGCTCCCGAACATGATGAGCGGCGGCTTCTGCTTGATCGCCGCCCGCACCGCCTGATTGTCCGGCTTCACGCCCGCCATGCGCGAAAAGCTGAAGGTGCAGGGGAGCCCCATCTCCGTCTCGAGGAAATGGCGCACGCCTCGCGCATACGTTTCCGTCGCCACAATCGCGAAGCTTGCGGTGCCGAAGAAGTCCTGCGTGACCGAGCGCCACAGATCCCACAACGGCTTGATCGTCGTATGCTTTTCGCGCTCGATGAACGGCTCGGGATCAAGCCCCAGGATCTCGCCCAGCGTGCGCAGGAACTTCGTCGTGCTGTGTAGCCCGATCGGCGCCTGCAGATACGGCACCTCGAGGTCTTCGCACAGCATGCGACCGAACTCGCGGTACAGACAGACATTCGCATCGGCATCGACGAGCCGCGGAATATCCTGCATGTGGCTGCCCATCGGGAACACCATGTTCACCTCGGCCCCGATCCCTTCCACCAGACGACGGATCTCGTGGAGATCGCTCGGTGAATTGAACGTGCCGTAGATCGCGCCGATGATGTTGACGCGGGGCTTCTCGCCGGGCTGCCGCTCGCGCTTCTTGGGGCGCACCCCTTTCTTGAGGCCGTACTCGGTCCAGAGCCAGTAGAGGGCGCGGTTGGCACTCTGCCACTGATCTTCGTCGATGGTGCGCGGCAGGAAGCGCTGAATGCCGGTGCCTTCTGGCGTGACACCACCGCCGATCATCTCGGCGATGGATCCCGTCACCACGACCGCCGGCAATTCGGGGTCGAGCGTCCCGTGCGCGCGCTTCATCGCCCCTTCGGTACCGTGCTGGCCAAGCTCCTCTTCGCCCAGGCCGGTCACCACGATGGGGAGCTCATGCGGCGGCAGCGCGTCAGTGTAGTGCAGCACCGAGGTGACCGGGAGGTTTTCACACCCCACCGGTCCATCGATGACCACCTGCATCCCCTTGATGGCGGTGAACACATACACCGCGCCCCAATAGCCACCCGCGCGATCATGATCGAGGACGAGCGTCATCAGACCATCTCCTCGGATTTCCGCTGCCGCGCCAGTTTGGCGAGATGCCGCTTGTAGTGCTCGCGGAATTCCGGGCGATCCTGTGGCGTCTCGCTCCAGACACCCGCCTTGTAGCCTGCGCCGGTGTCACCGAAGAACGCCTTCATGTCGTCGAAGCGCTGTTTGTTGCCGATGGCCGTGTTGATCACCGTCGCCAGTGACCCCGCGCCCGCCGGGCCCATCAACGGACGCGCCGAGATGAGGTTGGTGAAATAGAGCGCCGGGATGGTGAGCTCCTTGGCCTTCTGCACGATCGGCGTGGTGCCGATGGCGAGGTCGGGTTGGAACTCGGCAATCGCCGCCAAATCCTGTTCGAGCGACGCGCGATACTGCACGTGCACACCGTGCGCCTCGAGCCATTCGCGATCGGCGGCGCTATGAGCGGTGCGCGGGCAGGCGGTCCCGACGTAGCGCAGGTCCGCGCCGCTCTCGACCAGAAGCCGCGCGACCAGGAGCTCGCTTCCCTCGTAGCCGCTCATGGTGATGCGGCCCTTGATCGGCATCGCCGAAAGCGCGCCCTTGATCGCGGGGAGGATGCGCTGCTTGGCCGCGGCGAGTTTATCGGTGGTGACGTTCGCTGCTCTGGCAATAGCCTCAAGCCAGGCGGCGGTCCCTTCGTACCCGACTGGGGCCGAGCCGACGATGGGGCGCCCCGCGGCTTCGAATTCGCGGAAGCTGGCCACGTAGAAGGGGTGCATGCCGGCGACGACGGCGCAGTCGAGTGCCGCATAGAGTTCCCGCCATTCGCGCGTGGGGACAACAGGTCCAGCGGCGAGCCCCATCGGTTCGAGCATCATGCCAATGCCCACCGGATCGGCGGGGAACATCTCGCCGACCAATGTCACCGTCGGTTTCTCGCTGCGGCCGGCGCGCGGTGCCTGCACGGGACCCTGCTCGGCTTCCTGCCGCGCATACTTGAGCATGGCGCCTGCGAGCACGTCCTTCGCTTCCGCGTGCGTGGGTACGCCAAAGCCCGGCACGTCGATACCGATGATGCGGACGCCGTTGATTTCCTTCGGGAGAATCTGCAGCGGGACGCCACTCGCGGTTGGGACACAGAGATTCGTGACCACCACCGTATCGTATTGGGCCGGATCGGCGAGCGCATACACCGCGTCGCGGATGTCCTCGAATAACTTGCCGGTGACGAGTGATTCCGAGTTGAACGGCACGTAGCCGACGGTGCGACGGGCTCCGTAGAAATGACTCGTGAAGGTGAGGCCGTACACGCAGCACGCTGAGCCGCTCAACACCGTCGCCGTGCGCCGCATGCGGAGCCCCACGCGCAGCGATCCGAATGCTGGACACATGCTCTGGGGCTGATCGTGCGGACCTTTCGGATAATCGGCGGCGAACTGGTCGAGCACGCCGCCCTTGCCGGCGGCCCGCGCGGCGGCGGTCATCTGCTCGGCGCTGGCATGACAGCCGAAGCCATCCGCCTGCGTGGCCGCCATGTTCACACTGCCATCGAGTACCGGGAGCGCTGCACGCCCTCCCGGCGACTCGGCGTGGGTGCCACGATCGATGTCATCCATGGGCGCGTCCCTCAGACCGCGTCGTAGACAACTTCCAACGTCGGCTTCACCAGCGCGTCCTTGCCGCACATGTCGAACATCGTGGCGGGTTCGAGGACGACGTCACCGCCATTGTCCTTGCTGTTGAACAGGGCGAGCAGCCCATCTTGCGTGAGCGGCTTCGGGCGCTGGGGCGGTGCATCGGCCACGTTGGTTGCCAGCTCAGCGAAGAGATCGCCCCACTGCCCACCCGGATAGCCGATGATCTCGTAGGACGCGCTCTTGCGCCGGATGTCTTCGTGGGCCGGCACCCGGGCCAGCACCGGAATGTTGGCCGCCTCCGCGAACTTCGCCGCTTCACCGGTGCCGTCATCCTTGTTGATGACCATGCCGGCCACGCCGACATTGCCGCCCAGTTTCCGGAAGTACTCGACGGCACTGCACACGTTATTGGCCACGTAGAGCGACTGCAGGTCGTTCGAGCCGACGACGATCACCTTCTGGCACATGTCGCGCGCGATCGGCAAGCCGAAGCCGCCGCACACCACGTCGCCGAGGAAGTCGAGCAGGACGTAGTCGAACCCCCAGTCGTGGAAGCCCAACTTCTCGAGGATTTCGAAGCCGTGAATGATGCCGCGTCCGCCACAGCCGCGCCCGACTTCCGGGCCACCCAGTTCCATGGCGAAGACCCCGTCACGCTTGAAGCAGACATCGCCGATCGACACGGCTTCACCGGCCAGCTTCTTCTTCGCACTGACTTCGATGATGGTGGGGCAGGCCTTGCCTCCGAAGAGGAGCGACGTGGTATCGCTCTTCGGGTCACAGCCGATGAGCAGCACCTTCTTCCCCTGCTGGGCCATCATGTAGGAGAGGTTGGCGAGCGTGAAGCTCTTGCCGATGCCCCCTTTGCCGTAGATCGCGATGATCTGCGTTTCCTTGGTGACGGGGCCGGTGTGCACGGTCTCGGGTGCCGTATTGGCCTCTTCGCGCACCGTCCGATGCAATTGGTGCAGTCCGTTCGTGCTCATGGTGCGCTCCAGTCGAGGATCATCTTGACGCAGCGGGGATCGCTGAACGCCGTGCGGTAGGCGGCGGCGGCGTTGGACGCCGGCTCGCGATGGGTGATGAGGCCATCGAGATCGAGCTCGCCCCGATTGGCGAAGTCGGCGATGGCGGCCAGGTCGTGCTCTTTCCATTGTGCCGCGATGCGGAAGCGGGCTTCGCGGAGGAACGCCGGCGGGAAGGTGAAGCTCACCGGTGCGCTGTAGAAGCCGCCGAGGATGATTTCGCCCCCAGGCATCAGGCGGTTCACGAGGGAATCGAGAATCCCCTCGGCGCCGCTGACATCGCAGATCGTGCGGTAGCCACGCGTCATGTCGGTATCGGGGTGCATCACCGAGTAGCCGCGCGCGCCGTCCATGCGGATGGGATTGGTTTCCCACACGGTCGGCGGATCGCCGCCATACAGCAGGATCAGGCGGGCAATGAGTCGCCCCAACGCCCCATGGCCGACAATCAGCGTCGGCAGGCGATCGCGGTGGCGCCCCGGATCGGGCTCAAGGCAGTGATGCGCCGTCGCCGCGAGGGCGAAGAGCGCACCCTTCTCACCGAGGGCCTCGGTGATCGGGATCGTTTTGTTGCCGGGGACGACCACCCGTGAGGCCTGACCGCCGAACAGGCCCCGGGCTTCATTGAAGCCCTTCGACCCGGCGACATAGACCAGTTGCCCTGGGTGACGCCCCGAATCGCTCCCCGCCTCGAGAATGCGCCCAACGCCTTCGTAGCCGGGCACGAGCGGATAGCCGAGGCCGGGGAAGGGGGGCATGCGCCCGGTGAAGAGCAGCTTTTCCGTGCCGGTGCTGATCCCCGACCAGCACATGCTGACGATCACGTCCTGCGCGGCCGGGTCGGCCAACGACAGGTCGCGTACGCTGAGCCGTTCAGGCTCCTCGAAAACGACGGCAAGGGTGTGCACCACCGTATGGTGCTGTTGACACCACGAACTGTCAATAAAAGCTGACTATTTTTCTGGTTAAATCGTGTCGCGACTGGTTTACACTTCCGCGACGATCAGGCCAGTCTGGATCGGAAAGCGGGTCGGGAGCTCTCGGCTTTTCCGGAATCCGGCGGCCTGGAGCATGGCGTGGAGCTCGCTGGCCCGGCGGGCGCGTCCCTTCCCCATCGCCAGGAGATAGAAGGCGAAATAGGCGTCGCCGACGGTCTCGACCCCCTTGGCTCCCGCAAAGGCCTCCGCAATCAGCAGCGTCCCGCCGCGGGGGAGCGCCTCGCGGACCCGGCGGAGCAGGCGCAGCACCGATTCGTCGTCGTGATCGAGCAGCACACGGACGAGGGAGACCACATCGGCACCGGTCGGCAATGGATCGGCGTGGAAATTCCCGCCGTGGCAGGTGATGCGGGTGCCAAGCCCGGTCTGTTCAAGACGGCCGCGTGCGCGGGTGGCGACGGCCGGCAGGTCGAACAGCTGCAGCTGCAAGGAGGCGTGCCGCTCGGCGACCAGCGAGAGGAAGACGCCCTCGCCGCCGCCGACATCGAGCAGGCACTGGTGCTTCGACAGGTCGTAGGCGTCCAGCACGTCGTGCGCGACGGGCGGGAGCGTCGCGGCCATGATCTCCGAGTAGGCCGCAACGCGCGTATCGTCGATGGCCTGAGGGCGCGGAGCGTCCGCGTACGACCAGTAGCGCGACAGCTCCGTGCGGTAGTCCGCCCCTTGCCGAAGGAGTGCCACCGGATCGGTCAGATCATGATACGCCATGCGGTGATGGCGGATCAGGGCGAGGACCCCGGTGTTCCCGACCAGCGGCGCACTCAGGGGGCCGACGGCGTATCGGCCATGCTTCCGGCGGGCGAGCAGGCGGAGCGACACGGCGGCGTTCAGCAGCCGATCGCAATTCCCGATCGGAAGCTTGGTAAACTCGGCGATCTCTTCCCGGGTCCGGGCCCCAGCGGCGAGATACTCGAACAGCTCCAGCTCCACGCAGGCGAGGAGGGTCTGGGTGTACACGAACCCCGACACCAGATCGAACAACGCGCGTGAGCGACGCATCGTGATGGGACGCGTCAGCGGGAAGCGGGCGCTCCATCGCTGGAACTCATCGGTGGCCACCAGCGCGTTCCACCGGTCACGGATCCGCTCGTACCAGGTGAGCGGGGCAATGGCTGGCGACGCGGCCGTCGCATGGGAATGCGTCCGGTCGGCCGCGCGGCGCGCGGATGGCGCCGAGAGCGCCTGCTCAGGGGGATTCACAGGGCGACGATACCGCCACCGCATCGTGGTGTCAAGAAAAGTGTACAGGTTTCACGCTTTTTGGTGTCAGGATATTGCGACACTCCGTTCCCGCTCCTAACGTGGAAGGAGCAGCCATCATCCTCTGACCCGAGCGCCCCCGCGGCGT
This sequence comes from Gemmatimonadota bacterium, assembly GCA_039797155.1. GTDB lineage: Bacteria > Gemmatimonadota > Gemmatimonadetes > Gemmatimonadales > Gemmatimonadaceae > Gemmatimonas. The sequence continues at coordinate 6,624 of JBDKIJ010000162.1, forward strand.
GCCCTGCATGCGACCAGTCTACCCGTTCAGTGCTATCGTTGGTCAGGACGAGATGAAGCTCGCCCTGTTGCTGGTGGCGATCGATCCATCGATCGGTGGCGTCATGGTGTTTGGTGACCGCGGCACCGGCAAGAGTACGGCGGTCCGGGCCCTCGCCGGCCTGCTCCCTCCCATGAAAGTGGTCTCAGGGTGCAAATACGGATGTGACCCGCAGGGCAATGGGTCGCGCTGCGAGGAGTGCCAGTCGCGGGCCGCGCACGGAACGGCAGGGCGTGCGGTGCTGGCGCCCGTGCCGGTCGTGGATCTCCCCCTTGGTGCCACGGAAGACCGCGTGGTGGGTGCGCTCGACCTTGAACGGGCCCTCACGACTGGGGAAAAGGCCTTCGAGCCGGGGCTGCTGGCGCGGGCGCATCGCGGTTTTCTGTACGTGGACGAAGTCAATCTCCTCGAAGATCACCTGGTGGATCTGCTGCTCGACGCGGCGGCCACGGGGGAGAATGTCGTGGAGCGTGAAGGGGTGAGTGTGCGCCACCCGGCGCGGTTCGTTCTGGTCGGCAGCGGGAACCCCGAGGAAGGGGAACTGCGTCCGCAACTGCTCGATCGGTTCGGGCTCGCCGTCGATGTGAAGACGCCAGGGGCCATTCCCCTGCGCATCGAGGTCGTCAAGCGGCGTGATGCCTTCGATCGTGACGCCACGGCGTTCATGACGCACTGGGCGAAGAGCGACGGCAAGGTGCGCCGCTCGCTGGAGAAGGCGCGCGCGCGTCTCGAAACGCTCACCGTTTCCGATGATGTCCTCGAGCGTGCGGCCGCGCTCTGTGCGCACCTCGGCACGGATGGACTGCGCGGCGAATTGACGCTGCTCCGGACGTCGCGGGCGTTGGCGGCCTACGAGGGTGACGACGACGTCACGCTTGAGCATCTGCGTCGGATTGCCCCGATGGCGTTGCGGCATCGCCTGCGCCGCAACGTATTGGACGATGCGGGCTCCACGACGCGCGTCGAGCGAGCCATCGCCGAGTTGTGGGGCGATGTCGTCGCGGTCGGCTGATCTCCCGCAGAGTCACGGCGCGATCGCCGCGCTGTTACTTGCTGTCGATGCGCCTGGATTAGGTGGGGCGATTCTCGATCATCCCGTCCACGAGCACGCCAGTCAGTTCGCGCGGGTGGTGCAGGGGGGGCTGCCGCGCGGGGCGCCGTTACGTCGCGTACCGGCGAGTGTGACCGCCGATCGCCTGTTCGGTGGCGTGGATCTCGCCGCGACCTTGGCACAAGGGCGCCTGATTGCGGAGCGTGGCGTCCTGGCATCGGCGCATGGCGGCCTCGTGGTGGTGCCCATGGCCGAGCGCCTTTCGGTTGCTGCACGTACGGCGCTGACGACGGTGCTGGATGACGGTGTCGTGCAGGTGGCGCGTGACGGCATCAGTGATCGGCATGATGCGTCGATCGGGGTGCTGCTGCTGG
>JBDKIJ010000163.1:0-5389 GCA_039797155.1 Gemmatimonadota bacterium
GCGAAGGTGCACGTGTCATCGATCCGGACGATGCCGAACGGTCCCCGCGACGCGCCGCGGCCCTGCGCCTTCTCGCCCGCGAAGTTCCCCTCAAGGCCACCGCCCATCAGGCCACCCATGCCAGGGCCGCCCATCATTTCCCGACCACCCATGATCGGGCCCATGCCGCGCATCATGCCGCCATGCCCGCGTCCAGGGCCCTCCCAGGGCATGCCGTCACCGGTGGAGGCGTAGCTGGTGGCGCTGAGGTCGGCACCAACGGGGGCGGTGTTGAACGCCGTTCCCATGATGGCGAATGCGTCCGCCGAGGGACCGTTGAGCTGATCGTTCATGCAGGCCGTCGCGCCAACCAGACCGGCGACGGCGACGATGCGCAGGGAATTCCGAACCATGTCGATCTCCTTAGTGGAGCGGGCCGGCCTCGAGCGACGACCGTCGTCGCACTGCAGCAGGCGTTCGGTGGAGGGACACCGATGGGGATACCGTACCCTACGTCGGTCCGGCTCCCGAGGGAAGGAAGGGGGCCAGCCGGTCCCGGAGCTGCCGCAGCGCCCGGCTCATGTTGGCCTCCACGGCCTTCACACTGATCCCGAGCAATTCGGCAATTTCCGCGTACTTGAGATTACGCTCTCGGCTCATGAGAAACACCTCCCGCGTTCTCGGCGGTAGCGCGGCAATGGCCTCCCGAATGGCCACTTCCAGTTCCCCGGCCTCCGCTTCCTCATCGGCGGTGTCCACCGGTTCGCTCATCGCTTCCACGTAGGACTGCGTGCGCTGACGGACCTTGAGGTGCCGGAGATGATTGAGGGCCCGGTTGCGCACCGCCTGCAGCAGATAGCCGGGCACGCTGCTGCCATCGGGGAGCTGATCCCGCCGGCGCCACATCTCCAGGAAGACATCCTGTGCCAGCTCCTCGGCCACCCCCGGGTCGTGGAGGAGCCGATTGGCTGCCCGGACCACGGGTTCGTACCAGCTGCGGAACAGCTGGTCGAACGCTCCATGATCTCCGGCCCGGAGCCGGTCAAGCAGTTCGGAATCGGTCACGAAGGCCAATCAGGATGAAAGACCGCGGCGCGCCCGTCGCCGCATCACATATACTACTACAGGTTCGACCCGTTCCGGCCGTCACGTCCCTTGGGACGTAGGGTGGCCCGCTCCCCCGGTGTTCCCCAAGTATGTCCGACGCCTTCCAGCCAGAGATCGACACCGATCCCGCATCCGACCCCATGGGCGACCCGATGTGGGAGCTCGTGGCGCGCGATCTGGCCGGCGAAGGAACTGCCGACGAATCGGCGGCGGTCGCAGCGTGGCTGGCTGACCGTCCGGAAGACGCCGCGATCCTGGCACTCGTTAAGGCGCGCAGCGCGCGGGTTGCGCAGCGCGCCGACATCACGGTCGACACGGAGGCGGCGCTCCATCGGGTGCGGGACCTCATCGCCGATGAGACGCGGGCAACCCTCTCGGTGTCCAGCGGTTCGCCACGCGCACGTATGGACGCGGGGCCTGTAGCCGCGGCGCGGCGCGAGGTCGGCGAGGTCCGGTCCTCGGGGATGCGCCGCTGGTGGACCGCTGGAGCGGCTGCCGCCGTGTTGGTGGCGGTCGTTGGTGTCGCGCAGTGGCGACGTGGTGCGTCGGAGGGGGCGGCGCCCATCAACTACCGCACGGCCACCGGGGTGACGGACACGCTGCGCCTACGTGATGGAAGTACGGTCGTGCTGGCGCCGGGGAGTGAGCTGGTTGTGGCCGAAGGGTATGGCCGGAATTCACGGACGGTGACGCTGCGGGGGGCGGCCTTTTTCGAAGTGGAGCATGATGCGGCGCGTCCCTTCGTGGTCCGGGTCAATGCGGCGGAAGTTCGTGATCTCGGGACCGCCTTCAGCATTCGCACCGGGGTGTCCGGTGCGGTGTCCGTGGCGGTCACGCACGGCATCGTCGCACTCAAGCCAGCGTCGTCGACGCAGCAGGCCGAGTTGCGGGCCGGCGACCACGGTGTGCTGGCCGGTGGGACCGTCACGGTGCGCCGCGGCATCGTGTCCGACGACGATGTCGCGTGGACCCGTGGAGTCCTGAACTATCGGGACACGCCGCTCGATGAGGTGCAGAGTGATCTGCAGCGGTGGTACGGCTACACGGTACGCGTGATGGACCCGGTGTTGGCGCGACGGACGTTGACGGCCTCCTTTCGCGCCGATTCCTCGAGCCAGGCACTTCGCGTGATCGCGTTGGCCATCGGCGCAGACGCCGTGGTGCGTGGTGACACCGTATTCCTGCGCACGTTGGATGCGGCGCCGGATTCGGCGTCCATCCGCAGCCCCTGAAGCATGGCCGGAAATTCAGGCCACGTCCGAATCGGTGCGCGCGCAGCCTTGGTGCTGAGCGCGCTGTTGCCATTTGGGGGGAGCGCATCGGCGCTGTCTGCAAGGACATCGCCGGCAGGCACGCCGCGGGCAGGCGCGCCGCTGGTGGCACGCGTCGAGGAACCACCGCGCTGCGTGCAGCGCATGGCGTCCATGGAACGTGTCGCGCTCTGGGCGCCACCGCTCGATCGCATCGTGTCCGCACAGCTCGATGATGCCTCGGTGCGCGATGCCATCGATCATGTCGCACGGCAGGCCGGGCTCGAGATTTCCTACAGCACCGAACTTCTTCCTGCGACCCGCCGTGTCTGCCTGCGTCTCGAGCGGGTCACGGCGGGCGCCGTGCTCGATCTGCTCCTCGATGGCAGTGCCATCCGTCCGATCGTCCTCGGCAGTGCGCAGGTCGTGCTTGCGCCGACGCGTGAGGTCGCGCGCACCGACGGCATGTCCACTGGCATGCCCACGATGGCGCGTCGCGCGAGCGTGTTGGATCGCGTGGTGGTGACCGGCACCCCGGATGGGGCCGCACAGCGCGGATCGCCATTCGCACTCGACGTGATTGACGGCAGTACGCTCACCCAGCATGGCGCGACGTCGCTCGGTGACGCGCTGGATCTGGCGATTCCCGGTCTCTGGACGTGGAGCAACACGGCCGGCACCGTCACGGCGCGTTACGGCAGCATTCGCGGCGCCAGTTCGTTCGGGATCTCCACACCCAAGGTGTATCTCGACGGCATCGAGGTGGCGAATCCGTTGCTCGTGACGCAACTCGATCCGTCGCGTGTGGCGCGTGTAGAAGTGATCCGTGGCCCCCAGGGCGCGGCGCTGTACGGGGCAGACGCCATCAGCGGCGTCGTGAATATTCTGACGCGCCACGATGGAACGCCGGATGGTGGCACGCGGCTCCAGGTGGCATCGCGCGCCGGCATGTCGGCTACGACGTACGCGCCGCGTGATCCGTTCGTGCAGGACCACGCCGTCTCGCTTCGTCGGGGCAGCAGCGCCAACGGATTCGGCCTCGGCTTCAATGTGGGTACCACCGGGGCCTACGTGCCCGGTGCCTCCGAGCGTCGGGTGCTCGCCGATGGCAGTGTGCGCCACACGGGCGCGCGCTCCGTCTGGACCGGGACAGCGCGCGTGTCGCATCAGCAGGCGAACGCCAGCACCGGATTGATGCTGTCGGCCATCGACGCGACGGTTCCCGCGTTCGGTGGCGACAGTGCTGGAGGGCAGCGCGCGACGCACTACACGGTCGGGGCGCAGGTGGCTGTCATGCCGTCATTGCACTGGACCCATACGGCCATCGTCGGACTCGACGGCTTCCGTTTACAGGGGTTGTCGCCCTTGGCGTTACCGGGGCCGCTGACGGCGGCGACGGCGTTGGCCGTCTCTTCGGGCGAAGGCGCCGCGGAGCGTGGTTCGCTGCGGTATCGAGCCGCGGCTCGCCTCGATCCCGCGCCGCAAACGACGATCACGGTGAGCGTCGGTGCCGATCAGGCATTCACGCGCGACGCCACGTCCACGACCTCGTCGCTCGTGTCGCCCGGTCCGACGGACGCCGGCTCGTCGACGAAAAACGGGAATACGACCGGTGTACCGGGGTTGGCCGGTCCGTTACGGACGCCGATGTTGCCGCCCATAACATCGAACGTGCTCTGGTATGCAAACACCGGGCTGTGGTCGCAGGGGCAGCTTGCCTGGCGCGATCAGTGGTTCGTGTCCGGTGGCATCCGCCTCGAACGGACCAGCGGCGCCACGCCCAACACCCAGCATGCGGTGCTCCCCATGCTGGGCGTTGCCTATGTGCGTGACGTGGCGGGGGTGGTCGTGAAGGGGCGCGGTGCATACGGTCGTGGCATTCGTCCCGCGCGCACCACCATGCGCAGCGCGTCGTGGATGGGACGACCGGGGAGTGCTGCGTTGGCGGAGTTAGAACCGGAATCGCAGCAGGGGATCGAACTCGGCGCCGATCTCTTGGTCGGCACCCGTGCGGCGCTGCGCGTGACGCGCTTTGACCAGACGGCGTCGGGGCTCATTCAGCCAGTTTCGGGCGCGGTCCGCGTCACGGGGGCGACGGGACGTTTGCAGCGCGCCATGAGCTTTTCGCTGCAGAACGTCGGCGCCATTGCCAATCGCGGATGGGAAGTGGATGGCAACGTACGTACCGGTGCCCTGACCGTTGGCGCGTCTTGGTCGCAGGTAGACAGTCGCGTGCTCCGCACCGCGGCATCGTACCGTGGCGAGCTCCGGGTGGGTGATCGCATGCTCGACGTACCTGCGACGGTGGCCACGATGACGGTGGCCTGGCAGCGTGGCCGGTGGACGCTGGCGTCGGGAGCGAGTCGCGCCGCCGATTGGATCGGGTATGACCGCCTGGCGATCGCCTCCGCCCTCGCGAACACGGAAACGGCCTCGCGGGATTTCGAGGGGGCGCAGTTACGCCGCTACTGGACCGCGTATGACGCCGTGACGCGCTGGTATGCCAACAGCTCGGTGCGACTCCGCGGCGATCTCGCTCTCGTCATCAGCGGCGACAATCTGCTGAATGTGCAGCGTGGTGCGCCCGACAATGCCAGCGTGATCGCCGGGCGCACGCTGACCCTTGGCGTGCGCACGACGTTCTGATCTGCTCAGCGTGGCGGATCGAGCCGCGTCACGCCGATATCGTCGAGTAGGATCGCTCCCACGGGCTTGCGATCGAACACCAGACGGATGACGCGCAGTGTCGCGGCATCGAAGTCGGGATTGCTGCGACGAAAATCCCGAAGGGGTGCCACATAGGTATGCAGGACCGCTTCCGATAGGGTCGGGAATTGCGACTTGTCGCGTCCCTTGCGCCGATAGATGTAGCTCTCGATCGGCATGCGTACGGGTCCGAAGGTGCTGATCGGCAGACGAACCGTGCGGCCGGCGGCATCTTCGAGCTCCACGCTGAAATCGGGAGCGATGGTGTCCTTGGCCGATGATGCTGCAGGCGGCTTCGGTGATGGTCTACGCGTCGACGCCGAATCCCGGCTGCTGTCGGGCAGCGT
>JBDKIJ010000164.1:0-5126 GCA_039797155.1 Gemmatimonadota bacterium
GGGCGGCGCAGCGTGGCGATTCGGGGATCACCAGCATGCTGGTGTACGCCGGCTCGCGGGTGGACGCCATCACGCGCAACGGCAACTACACACCGTTGCACCTCGCGGCACGACAGGGACATGCGGCGGCGGTGCGCGCCCTGTTGGCGCTCGGCGCCAATCCGTTGGCGGTGACGTCGTCCGGCGGTGCAAGCGCCCTGCATATGGCGGCCGGGCATGGCGATGCCTCCACCGTATCGGCGTTGCTGGACAAGCAGGTTCCCGTGGACGTGCGAGAGACGGCCTGGGGCCAGACGCCGCTGATGTGGGCGTCGGCCTACGGTCGGATCGCGGCGATGGAACTGCTGATCAAGCGCGGCGCGCAGGTCGAAGCCGTGTCGAAGATCGAGGACATCCCGGCTCGCGAGAAGTCCGATCGCGCGTTGCTGCAGCAGCGCGCGCGCCGCGTCGCGGCGCTCAAGGCGGCGGAGAATCCTGCCGCAGCGATTGCCGCAGCCAGTGCCGCCGCGGCAGTACCGGCTCGGCCGGCGGCAGCAGCTCCGGCGGCAGCATCTCCGGCCGCGGCTCCGGCAGCAGCGCCGGTTGCAACGGCGGCTCCATCCCGGCCCACCACGGCGGCCGCGCCGTCCGCGTCGCGTACGGGAGCGGCGCCGCGTGCCCAAGGGGACTCGGCGAGGCCAATCACCGGCTTCCAGAACCGCGGCCCGAGTTACGGGGAGCTGATCGGCAACAAGGGGGGGCTCACGCCACTCCTCTTCGCCGTCCGCGAAGGGCAGATGGCGGCGGTGCGTCTGCTGCTCGACGCCGGTGCCAAAGTCGATCATGTGAGCGAGGGCGATCATACGAGCCCGCTGCTCATGGCGGTGGTGAACGGCCGCTTCGACATGGCCGCGTTCCTGATGTCGAAGGGCGCGAACGTGAAGCTGGCGAGCGATGCCGGCGCAACGCCGCTGTATGCCGTCATCAACACGCAGTGGGCGCCAAAGTCGCTCTATCCGCAGCCCACGGCGCAGCTCCAGCAGCAGACGACGCATCTCGAGCTGATGGAGTCGATGCTCAAGGCGGGGGCGGATCCGAATGTGCGCCTCAGCAAGCACCTGTGGTACATGTCGTACAACTTCGACCTGCTTGGCGTGAACACGATCGGCGCCACGCCGTTCTGGCGCGCGGCGTACGGGCTCGATGTGCCGGCGATGAAGCTGCTCATGAAGTACGGCGCCGATCCGCGCATCCCGACCATCAAGCCGGTCGGGCGGCTCCCCGGTGAGGATGGCCCCGATGAGAGCACAGGTGGGGCGGACCCGTCAGGATTGGCCCCGATTCCGGATGGTGGCCCGGGCGTCTACCCGATCCACGCCGCCTCTGGCGTCGGCTACGGTGAGGGCTTCGCCGCCAATTCGCATCGACATGCGCCCGACGCCTGGATCCCGGCGGTGAAGTATCTCGTCGAAGAGCTCAAGGCCGACGTCAACGCGCGCGATCACAACGGCTTCAACCCGCTGCACCATGCCGCGGCACGCGGCGACATCGAACTGATCGATTATCTGGTCAGCAAGGGGAGCGACATCAAGGCGATGAGTCGTCGCGGACAAACCACGGCCGACATGGCCAATGGTCCGGTGCAGCGCGTCCCACCGTTCCTCGATGCCGTCGCCCATCTCGTGAAGCTGGGTTCCGTCAACAGCAACAAGTGCAAGTCGTGCTGACGCCGTAGGCGTCGGCACTCCGTCTCAGTCGTCGTGATTCCGCTCGTATTCGCGCTGCGCCGCGACCCGCTCCTGCCCAACGGCGCGGTCGCGGCGTTTTGCGGCTGCCAGCGCTTTCCCGTGCGTCCCTGAGGTCTTGATCGACGGCAACGCGATCTGCTTCTCCAGTGCGGTGCTCCCGCACGACGGACACGCCGGAATCTGGCTGCCGCGCACCAGCGTCTCGAAGGATGTCGCACACGCGGTACAGACGAAGTCGAACATCGGCATAGCTTTCACACTCCCTGAAGTTCCACGGCCTGCGGGCCACCCACCGGAGACACACGATGCAGCGAATGCACCTGGCGGCGTCGGCATGCGGCGCCCTGGCCCTTACCATCCTCGCGACCGCCCCCCTTGCTGCGCAAGCGGCCACCCGGCAGGTCGTGGTCGGCGAAGGGCAGCGGGTCTCGGCCACGCTCTCCCCCGGCATTCGCGTCGGGAACCTGCTGTTCGCCAGTGGGCAGCTCGGTGATGCGCGCGATACCACGATCGCCGGGCAGACGACACGCGCCCTCGAGAACACCGAGAAGGTGTTCAAGGCCGCGGGCTCCACGCTACAGCAGGCCACCAAGTGCACGGTGTTCCTGACCGACGTGAAGGACTTCGGTGGCATGAACGGCGCGTACACGAAGTTCTTCCCGTCCAACCCGCCGGCCCGCTCCACGGTGGTGGTGGCCGCGTTGGTGGTCCCCGGCGCGAAGGTCGAGATCGAGTGCATGGGCGTCATTCCCTGACCGCCTGCGCTGGACCAACGCTGGACCAACGTTGGACCAACGCACACGGGGCCGCCTGAGAATGTTCAGGCGGCCCCGTGTGCGTTTTCGGCGTTAGCCGCGTCGCGTTACTTGCTGCCCGCCACGGGCCACACGACCCCCTGGCTGCCGCGCGGGACCGCGCCGAGCCCCTTGTAGCGGAACTTCTGCAGCCGCTTTCCTTCGTAGGTTTCGGTCGTGTAGATGTTCCCCTTCGAGTCGGTCGCGATGCTGTGTACCGCGAAGAACTGCCCGGGCTGACGTCCGCCATCGCCGAACCACGTCAGGATCTCAAGCGACTGCCGATCCATCACGTAGATCCGCTCATTCTTGCCATCGGCGAGATACAGGTACTTCTGCGCCGGATCCTTCGAGAAGCTGATATCCCACACCGAGCCGTCGCCCCGCGTCATCGGCGCCACCCGCACTTCCTTCACGAAGGTGCCATTGGTGCGGAAGACCTGGATGCGATCGTTCGGGCGGTCGCACACGTACACGAGGCCGTCGTTGGACGGGTCCGCGCAGTGCACCGGATTCCGGAACTGCTGGGCCAGCGGCGCCGACGGGTCGTAGGGGGGAAGCCGCGTGTCATCCGGGGCATTGCCGTAGGCGCCCCAGAAGCGCTTGAGCTTGCCGGAGGCCATGTCGAGCACGGCGACACGCTTGTTGCCGTAGCCGTCGGCCACGTAGGCCTCGCCCGCCTTCACATCGAAGCTGACCTTCGCCACCCGGCCGAAGTGCGTGCTGTCACGGCTATTCATCGCCTGCTTGGGCACGCCGATCTGCTGCAGGAAACGACCATCGTGCGTGAACTTCAGGATGTGGGAATCGTTCGCGCCATTCCCGCCGATCCACACGTTGTCCTTGTCGTCGAGGCTGATCCCATGGTTCGACGCCGGCCATTCATAGCCGCTCCCCGGGCCGCCCCACGCCTTCACGAGATTGCCGGCCGGATCGAACTCGAGGATCGGTGGCGCGGCCTGACAGCACTCGGCGATCGGGGGATTGGCCTTCATCCCCGCCTCGGTCCGCTGATTCAGCGTGGAGTCGCCACGGTGGATGATGAAGACGTGATCACGACTGTCCACCCCGACGCCGATGACGGATCCGAGGATCCAGTGATTGGGGAGCGGCTTGGGCCAGAGTGGGTCGACCTCGAAGCGCGGGGCCTGGACCGTTTGCCGGGCATCCGCGGTCAGGGTGGCCTGCGCCGCGCCAAGGCCGGCGATTGTGAGCACCAGGAGCGTCCACCGATTCGTCAGGCGGATTCGCATGAGAAAACTCCGTGAGGGTGGGGACCCGTGACCATCCCTGAACCGGGTGGTAAGTTCGGGGCATTCCAGCGCCCAAGCGGGCTCCCAGTTCTAACGCGCATTCCACTACCTGTCCAGCATTTCGTGCGGTCGTTCCGCTGTAGTCTTGTCCTGAGGGCGTTTAGCGCGGCGTTCGCGGCACTCGTCGGGCTTGCTGTCGTGCTCGCCGTTGTGCCGGCCGTCGTGCTCGCGCACGAGGTGCCGAAGCATGTCGGCGTTCGCGCGATTGTGCGGCCCAGCGCGGATCGTGTCATGCTCCTGGTGCAGGTCCCGATGGACGCGATGCGCGACATCGAGTGGCCACGGCGCCCCGATGGGCAGCTGGATGTCGCGAAGGCCCCACCGCATCTGCGGGATGCGGCGCAACTCTGGGTGGCTTCGGGCGTTCGGCTCTTCGACGGGGCGACGCTCCTGCCGGAACCGCGCGTACTGGCGGTGCGCGCGGCACTCCCGGCGGATCGGGCTTTCGACGACGTGGCGTCAGCCATGCGAGCCATTCGCGAGCAGCCGCTCGCCGACTCGGTCAGCATCGACCCGATGCAACTCCGCTTGGAAACCTGGCTCGAGATCCCCACGAGCAGCCCCGTGCAGGATCTGCGCGTGGAACCATCCTGGGCGCACCTTGGCGTGCGCACCACGACGGTCATGATGTTGGCGCCGGAGCAGGGGGCTACGCGTGTGTATACGTGGGATGGGGATCCGGGAACGGTGCGACTGGATCCGCGCTGGTGGCATGCTGCCTGGCGGTTCGTTCGAGAGGGCGTGACCCATCTGCTCGGTGGCCTAGATCACCTGGCGTTCCTGTTGTGTCTGGCCCTGCCGGTTGGCGCGATGCGCCCACTGATCGGCATCGTGACGGCGTTCACCGTCGCACATTCGATCAGCTTGGCCGCCGCCGTCTTTGGCGTGACGCCCGACAGTGCGTGGTTTGCGGCCGCAGTCGAAACGGGGATCGCGCTCTCCATCGTGTGGATGGCGCTGGCCAATGTGCTGGGGCTCTCGCCCGAACACCGATGGCGCTCCGCGTTCATCTTCGGCCTCATTCACGGCTTCGGCTTCTCGAATGCCCTTGGCGATACGCTGCAGTTTGCCGGTGCGCATCTGGCGGTGTCGATTGCCGCCTTCAACGTGGGGCTCGAACTTGCTCAATTACTGGCGCTGCTCCTCTGGATTCCGCTCTTCCGGTGGATATCGATGCGGCTCGCTGATCGGATTTCCCCGCGTGTGCTCATTGTGACCCTGTCGGCGCTCGTGGCCCATGAGGCGTGGCATTGGACGTCAGCGCGCCTCACCGAGTGGCGGGCGTTGCCCTG
>JBDKIJ010000165.1:0-7929 GCA_039797155.1 Gemmatimonadota bacterium
ACGACCGCATGTCAACGACCAGATCGCCATACCCGAAGAAGCTGCCTCGCTCGGTCACCGCCAGAGCGCCGACGTCGCGTCCTGCCATGGCCGCGCCGGCTTCCACCTTGCGCACGGCACCGCGCATCCCTTCCGGGTGCATCCACTGTCCCTTCTTCACATTGACCGCACAACCCGTGGCACCCGCCGCCAGCAGGAGATCCGTCTGTCGGCAGAGAAACGCGGGGATCTGCAACACATCCACGACTTGGGCAGCCGGTCCGCATTGCGACGCGTCATGCACATCGGTCAGGATGGGCAAGCCTGTCGCCGACTTCACGCGCGCGAGCGCCTCGAGGCCCTGCTCAAGACCGGGCCCTCGCACCCCATCGACATTCGAGCGGTTCGCCTTGTCGAAGCTGGCCTTGAAGATCACGCCACCAGGGACGCGCTCCGCCAGCCGTGCAAGCGCCTCCCCCACGCGGAGATTGAGCGCATCGTCCTCGAGTTGGCAGGGCCCAGCGATCAGGAAAAGCCGATCGGCCGGAAACAGTGCTCCACTCACGAACGACCGCGCGCGTTGAGGGCAGCCGCGCCAACAAAACCGGCGAAGAGCGGATGCGGTCGCAATGGACGCGACTGCAGCTCCGGGTGAAACTGGCACGCCATGAACCACGGATGGCTCGGCAGTTCGATCATCTCGACGAGCGTGTCATCGGGCGAGAGGCCACTGAGCCGCATGCCGTGTTCGATGAACTTTTCGCGATACCGGTTGGAGACCTCATAGCGATGGCGATGCCGCTCGCTGACTTCCGTCTGCCCGTAGGTGTCGGCGGCCTTTGAACCGGGCTGCAGGCGGCACGGATAGGCACCGAGACGCATCGTCCCCCCGAGATCGGTGACTTCCCGCTGCGAGTCCATCAGCGAAATCACCGGGTGGCCGCACTCCGGCGCGAATTCGCTGGAATGACTGTCATCGAGGCCCAATACGTGCCGGGCGAATTCGATGATGGCGACCTGCATGCCGAGGCAGATCCCGAAGAAGGGGATCGACAGCTCCCGGGCCGCGCGGATCGCCTCCACCATCCCCTCGACCCCACGCACACCAAATCCGCCAGGGACCAGCAAGCCGTGGAAGGGCGCCAACATCTCGCGCGCCACCTCCGGTGACGTAAAGAGATCACTGGAGGTCCACGCCAGCTCCACGCCGACCTCATTCGCGATCCCGCCGTGGATCAGGGCCTCCTGCACGGACTTGTAGCTGTCCACGTAGTCGGTATACTTGCCCACCACGCAGATGCGCACTTTCTCGCGGGGCTGCGTGATGCGTTGGACCATCGTGCGCCAGGCGCCGAGATCCGGGACGGGCGCCGTCAGACGCAACCGCTCCATCACGCGCTCGGCAAAGCCCTGCTGTTCAAAGGAGAGCGGGATCTGATAGATCGTCGGAACATCGGGACTTTCGATCACCGCCCCGAAATCGACATTGCAGAACAGCGCGATCTTGCGCTTCACATCATCCTGCAGCGGCTTCTCGCTGCGACAGATGAGGAAGTCCGGCTGAATACCGATCTCCATCAGCTCCCGGACTGAATGCTGCGTCGGCTTGGTCTTGACCTCACCTGCGGCGGCGATGTAGGGCACGAGGGTGAGATGCACGAAGATCGCATTCTCCTTCCCCACCTCGCGCCGAAACTGGCGGATCGCCTCGAGAAATGGCAGCGACTCGATATCGCCGACCGTACCGCCGATCTCCACGAGCACCACATCATTGCCCGGCGCGATGCGCTTGACCGCGTTCTTGATCTCGTCGGTGATATGCGGAATGACCTGAACGGTCGATCCGAGATACTCGCCCCGGCGTTCCTTGGTGATGACGTTGGAGTAGATCCGGCCCGTCGTGATGTTGTTGGCCTGCGAGAGCGGTCGATCGAGAAACCGCTCGTAGTGGCCCAGATCCAGATCGGTTTCGGCGCCGTCATCCGTCACGAAGACTTCGCCGTGCTGGAACGGCGACATGGTGCCGGGATCCACATTGAGATAGGGATCCAGCTTCATCATCGTCACGCGCAGCCCGCGCTCGACGAGCAGGCGCCCCAGGGATGCGGCCGCGATTCCCTTCCCCAGCGACGAGACTACGCCACCGGTAACGAAGATGTACTTCGGCGTGGAAGTCTGAGCCGCATTCACAGGCGTGGAAGACATCAGGACGGGGTGTCGGATTGGATAAGGATGGACCATCGGGCGTTCGCACGCGCGAGGTCCTCTTCGGTATCTATGCCACCTTCGGCGGACGGCACATCGGCGACACCAATCGCCAAACCGTTCGCGAGGGGACGCAGTTGTTCGAGCCGCTCCGTGAGCTCCAGCGGGTGCGGTGACCACGAGACCCAACGCGCCAGCGCCTCACGAGTGTACGCATAGACCCCGATGTGCTGGCGGATGATCCCCTGGAGCACCGAGGCATCCTGCGAGTCCCGCAGAAAGGGAATCGGCGCTCGTGAAAAGTACAGGGCGTGCCCGGCATCGGTACGGACCACCTTCACCACGTCGGGACGCACGAGCACGTCCGGTGTGGCCCGGACCGCCGCCGTGCCGATCGGCGCCAGTCCCGATTGGACCACGCCGACCGCACCGGCTAGCGCCTCACGGGACACGAAGGGTTCATCCCCTTGGACATTCAGGATCACGGACGCCGTCGCATAGTCCCCGCGGCGCATCACCTCCGCCACGCGATCCGTGCCGCTCGGATGATCGGCGTCGGTCATCACGACAGGGATGCCGCGCAGGTGACAGGCGGTCATCACCTCCTCATGGTCCGTCGCGACCACCACGTGGTCCGCCACGCCCAACGCCTGAACGCGCTCGACGACGCGGACGATCAGCGGTGCTCCAGCGAGTAGCCGGAGCGGCTTTCGGGGAAGCCGGGTGGCACCGAGCCGCGCGGGGATTACCGCAAGGACGGTCATGTGACTTGATCGGGCGGCGTTGCAGCAAAATTCACGCCAGTTAAGATACGAACTGCGGCTCGCGAAGGCAAACGGGCCACCGACAGACCCTTGCACGAGTAGGCATGCCGACGACGACGTGGTGGATCGCTTTCAACGCGCTGGTGCTGGTCCTGTTGGCCCTCGATCTCGGGGTCTTCAACCGGAAAGCCCATGTCGTCTCCGTGCGGGAAGCGCTCGGCTGGAGTGCGGTCTGGGTATCCCTCGCCGTCGGTTTTGGGCTCTGGGTGGGGAGCGCCATGGGTCGGCAGGCGATGCTCGAGTTCTACGCCGGGTATCTGGTGGAACAGGCTCTGTCGGTCGACAACCTGTTCGTCTTCATCCTGATCTTCGGCTATTTCCGTGTCCCGCCGGAGTTACAGCACCGGGTGCTCTTCTGGGGCATCTTGGGCGCCCTGCTCATGCGTGGGGCAATGATCGGCGCGGGTGCACTGCTCCTCGCGCGGTTCCACTGGATCATCTACCTGTTCGGCGCATTCCTCGTGATCACTGGCGTCCGCATGGCGATGGGCAGTGATGACGAGATCGAACCCGAGTCGAACCCCGTCATTCGCCTGGTACGGCGATTCCTTCCGATCACCACGCAGTTTCGTGGAGAACGGTTTTTCGTGCGTGAAGCCACCGAACCGGGTGGCCCGATACGCCGCGTCGCGACCCCATTGTTCGTGGTGCTGGCACTTGTCGAAACGACCGACATTGTATTCGCGGTGGACTCCATTCCCGCTATTTTCGGCGTGACCCGAAACCCGTTCCTCGTCTTCACATCGAACGTGTTCGCGATTCTCGGGCTCCGCTCGCTGTACTTCGTGCTGGCCGGCGTAATCGGAAAGTTCCACCTGCTCAAGTACGGGCTCGCCGTCGTCCTTGCCTTCGTCGGCGCCAAGATGCTGCTCTCCGATATCTATCACATCGGGATCGGCATCTCCCTCGGCACCGTGGCGGGGCTGCTGGCTCTCAGCGTCGTAGCCTCCCTGATCATTCCGCCCCGCCGCCCTGCGGACTGACCGGCGTCCTATCGGTGCGCAGAGCCTTGGCTGCGGAACGCCGATGCCATCGAGAGAAAGTTGGCAAGGATCGACCGACCGTGTTCCGTCAGGATCGATTCCGGATGGAATTGGACGCCCCACACCGGATGCGTGCGATGCTGCAGCGCGTGAATCTCGTCGGCATCATCCTCGGCGACGGCCGTCACGTCGAGACACGTCGGTAACGAGGCGCGCTCCACGATCAGCGAGTGGTAGCGCATGACCCCGAAGGGAGACGGTATCTGCCGAAACAACCCGGTCCCGTCGTGGCGCAGTCTCGAGATCTTGCCATGCATCACGCGACCGGCCCGCGTCACCACGCCGCCGTAGGCCTCGCCGATCGCCTGATGACCAAGACAGACCCCAAGCATCGGAATCGTGGCACCGAACTGCCGGATGACCTCGACCGAAATGCCCGCCTCGCGGGGCGCACAGGGCCCTGGTGAAATCACGATCGCGTCGGGGGCCATCTGCGTGATATCGTCTGCCGTGATCGCGTCATTGCGATGCACCACCAGATGCTGCCCAAGCTCGCCGAAATACTGGACGAGGTTGTAGGTGAAGGAATCGTAGTTGTCGATGACGAGCAGCATGACGGCTCAAGCGCGAGGATGGAACTGGCGGTGTACCGATCGAAGATACTCGCGATCGACGTGCGTGTAGATCTGGGTGGTGGCAATATCCGCGTGTCCCAGCATCTCCTGTACGGCTCGCAGATCCGCGCCGCCTTCCAGCAGATGGGTCGCGAAGGAATGCCGTAACGTATGCGGTGACACGGGGCGATCGATCCCCGCGGCGTCGACGTGCTTCCGAAGGATCTTCCAGGCGCCCATGCGCGTGAGCGGCTTTCCTTGGCCGTTCAGAAAGAGGATCCCCTTTCCCTGTCCACGTTCCAGATGTGGCCGCAGTTCGCGCAGATAGACCGCAACCGCACCGATCGCCGGTCGACCGATCGGCACGAGACGCTCCTTGTCCCCTTTGCCGTGCACGCGTACGAGCCCATCCTCGAGCACGACATCTCGGACGGCCAGTCCGATCCACTCCGACACCCGAAGCCCGGCGCCGTAGCCGAGCTCCAGCATGGCTCGATCCCGAAAGACGAGACGATCCTCAAGCGCGGGCGCCGCAAGCAGTCGCTGGATCTCCTCGACGGACAAGACCTCCGGCAATGACCGTCCCCGTTGCGGCGGATCCAACCGATCGGTCGGGTCGTGGGTGACGAGTCCCTCAGCCAGCAATACGCGGAACCAGGTGCGCAGCGCCGAGATATTCCGGCGAATGGAGCTCCCCGCCAACCCGGCATCTTTCAGCGAATAGATGAATTCGCGGAGCAGTCCGGGGGTCAGGTCGGATACACGCGTGATCCCGTACGTACGTGCAAAGACCGCACACCGCAGCACATCACGGCGATAGGCTTCGATTGTACGCGGGGACGCCCCTTCCTCAAGCGTCAGAGCCTCTTCGAACACGAGCAGGTGGAATCCCCGCTGGAGTGCCGCATCATCCAGCGGGAGGGACGCATCAGTCACGCGGCCCCCGTGCGCGGCGAGCGCGCGTCCACCAGCTCAACGCCAGTACCACGGCAAGTACGACGGCGCCCAATCCGATGACGCGCTGTTGGGCCGCGATGCGCGCCATCAGAACCTCTGCATTCGCGCCGGCGCGGAAGGCGAGCACGGCAACAATGGCGTACCATATTCCCGAGGCCACGAACATGGCACTGCCTGCTCGCCAGGCTCCAATTCCCATCGCGCCTGCCACCGGGGGCACCACGGCGCGTACCGCGGGAAGAAAACGACTCACCACGATGGCGGTGATCCCCTGCGTTGCATAACGCGCCGCCAGTGATTCGGCCGCCTCAGACGACCCGATCCCCGGTAGTCGACGTGCAAGCCACGGCAGCCCATAGCGCTTGCCGATGGCGTACATCAGCATCGCCCCACCGATGTTGCCCACCATGGTGGCAATCCACACCCCGATCATGGTGCCGTTACCCCGAGCGGCAACGAATGCGCCCAAGGCAATCACGGTGTCGGCCGGAAGCGGCGGAAAGACGTTTTCCATCAGGGCGGCCACTGCGATTACCGCGTAGAGCCACCCAGCGGGTAATGCGACGAGCCATGCGAGCAAACTACTCATACCCGCTCGGCGCATCGGCAGCGGACCGGTGCTCCCGTCACCAGTCCACGCCCCTCAGCGCGGGATCAGCGTTGCCGTGCACATCACGGCGAGCCCCTCACCTCGACCAATCCATCCCATCCCCTCGTTCGTCTTTCCCTTGACGAACACGGCGGAGACGTCAACCGCCAGCAGCTCCGCCAAACGCACCCGGATCGCCTCACGGTGTGGACCAATCTTCGGCAACTGCGTAACGACGGTCACGTCGACATTGCCGACGCGCAGGCCTGCCGCGACGATCCGGTCCATCGCCGCCAGAAGCATGACCGTGGAGTCCTTGCCCTTGTTCGCCGGATCGGTGTCCGGAAATAGCTGACCGATATCACCGAGCGCCGCCGCACCGAGAATGGCGTCCGTCACGGCATGGCAGATCGCATCACCGTCCGAATGTCCGGCGCAATGAAATTCCGCCGGAATATCGATCCCTCCCAGTCGCATCGGACCGCCCGGCCCGAACCTATGGGAGTCATACCCGATCCCGACGCGCGGCACGATGCTCACGCGGCGACCGTCGCGCTTGGTGCCAACGCCGCATCCCCGCCCGGAATGATCGAGTAGTCCTGACGGCGACGGGCCGGCGTGAAGCCCGCGTCGCGAATGAGCCGATCGAGTTCGTCGGTGGTCGTGCGATACGTGGTGTTGGCCGCCGAGACCACGTTCTCCTCGATCATGAGCGAACCGAAATCGTTGCAGCCATACCGAAGGGCCAGTTGTCCGACCTTCATGCCCATCGTGACCCAGCTCGACTGGAGATTGGGGACATTATCGAGGACAATGCGAGAGATCGCAACCGTACGCAAATACGTCACCGCATCCGTCTTCGGCATATGCGACATCTGTGGCGTGTTCTCCGGCTGCAGCGGCCACGTGATGAAGGCCGTGAATCCACCGGTGCGCGCCTGCAGGTCACGGACCCGTTGCAGATGCTCGAGGCGCTCGGCCAGCGTTTCGCCAATGCCGTACATCATCGTCACCGACGTCTTCATGCCGGCATTGTGCGCGAGCTCCATGATCTCGAGCCAGCGATCGGCGCCCGCCTTCTTGGGGGCGGCAATGTCCCGGACCCGCTGCACGAGAATCTCGCCACCGCCACCGGGGATGGAGTCGAGACCGGCTGTCTTGAGTTCCCGAATGACTTCGGTGGCATCCATGCGGAATCGCGTCGCGAAGAAGTCGACTTCGCTTGGCGAGAATCCATGGATGTGTATGGGATGGTTCCGCTTGATGTAGCGCAGCAGATCCAGATACCACTCGAATGGGATATACGGGTTGTGTCCCCCCTGAATCAGGATCTGGACGCCCCCCAACGCCTTCGTCTCTTCGATCTTCTGGCCAATCTGCTCATAGGACAGCGTGTACCCTTCCCCGTCCTTCGGCCGGCGATAGAAGGCACAGAATCCGCAGTCCGCCACACAGACGTTCGTGTAGTTGATATTGCGATCGACGATATACGTCACCACCCCATGGGGGTGCTTCTGCTCGCGGACGCGATCCGCTTCGAGTCCGAGCTCGAGCAGCGGCGCGTTGGTGTAGAAATCGAGAAGGTCACGCATGCGGATGAGCGGGTGATGCGCGGAATCGGTCAAGCCGCGGGGAGGAAGGCCAGCGTCCCATCGGGAACACGGCCCGCCAGCACCAAACGGCGGAAGAATTCAGTCAGCCCAGCGAGATGGGGATACGAGAGCCGATAGTCGAGGCCATCGAAATACTCGCGGCAGGTCTCACGGGGTACTGCGGAT
>JBDKIJ010000166.1:0-3195 GCA_039797155.1 Gemmatimonadota bacterium
GCCAACCCGATCTTCAATTTCAACACCGAGTACCTCTCGTTCGGTCGGCTGCGCCCGCTCCACACGAACGCGGTGATTTTTGCCTTCGCGGGCAACGCGTTCTTCACGGGCGCCTACTACAGCACGCAGCGGTTGCTCAAGGCGCGCATGTATTCCGACGCGCTGAGCCGTTTCCACTTCTGGGGGTGGCAGGCGATCATCGTCTCCGCCGCACTCACGCTGCCGTTCGGCTTCACGCAGGCCAAGGAATACGCCGAGCTCGAGTGGCCGATCGACATCGCCATCGCCGTGGTGTGGGTGGCGTTTGCGGTCAACTTCTTCGGCACGCTGCTCAAGCGGCGTGAGCGGCACATCTACGTCGCGATCTGGTTCTACATCGCGTCGATCGTCACCGTCGCAATCCTGCACATCTTCAACAACCTCTCGGTGCCGGCGGGGGTGTTCAAGAGCTACAGCATCTACGCCGGTGTGCAGGACGCGTTCATGCAGTGGTGGTACGGGCACAACGCCGTCGCGTTCTTCCTCACGACGCCGTTCCTCGGCCTCATGTACTACTTCATGCCGAAGGCCGCCGAGGGGCCGGTGTTCAGCTACAAGCTGTCGATCCTGCACTTCTGGTCACTGGTGTTCATGTACATCTGGGCCGGCCCGCATCACCTGCACTACACCGCGCTCCCGGAGTGGGCGTCCACGGTGGGGATGCTCTTTTCGGTGATGCTGTGGGCGCCGTCGTGGGGCGGCATGATCAATGGCCTGCTCACGCTGCGCGGGGCGTGGCACAAGGTCGCGCAGGATCCGATCCTCAAGTTCTTCGTCGTCGGCATCACCGCGTACGGCATGTCCACGTTCGAGGGGCCGATGCTCTCGATCAAGAGCGTGAACGCCCTCGCGCACTATACCGACTGGATCATTGCCCACGTGCATACCGGTGCGCTGGGGTGGAACGGCTTCATGACCTTCGGCATGGTGTACTGGCTACTGCCGCGCCTTTTCCAGACGGAGATCTACAGCAAGCGCGCGATGGAGGTGCACTTCTGGATCGCGTCGGTCGGCATCGTGCTGTATGTCGTGGCCATCTACAGCGCCGGCGTGACGCAGGGTTTGATGTGGCGTGCATTCGATGAGACGGGACGCCTGGCGTATCCCGATTTCGTCGAGACCGTGCTCAAGCTGATGCCGATGTACTGGATGCGCGTGATCGGTGGCACCTTCTACATCGTCGGCATGGTGATCTTCGGGTGGAACATCGTGAAGACGTGGCAGCGTCGACCCGCGCGCTACCAAGAGCCGGTGGTCGAAGCCGCGCCGCTCGCGAAGCGATACGTACCGGAGCATCCGGTGGTGCCGGCGCACGGCCTCTGGGCGCGCTTCAATCAGGTGGAGTGGCACCGCGCATGGGAGCGCGCGCCGATGCTCTTCACGGCACTCACGATCCTCGCGGTCGCGGTCGCCTCGCTCTTCGAGATCCTGCCGACGTTCCTGATCAAGTCGAACGTCCCGACGATCGCATCGGTGAAGCCGTACACACCGCTCGAGCTGGCCGGCCGCGACATTTATATCGCCGAAGGGTGCTTCAACTGTCATTCACAGATGGTGCGCCCATTCCGGTACGAGACGGAGCGCTTCGGTGAGTACTCGAAGCCCGGGGAGTCGGTGTACGAGCATCCGTTCCTCTGGGGCTCGCGTCGTATCGGACCGGACCTCGCCCGAGAAGGCGGGAAGTACCCGGATCTCTGGCATGTGCGGCACTTCGAGAATCCGCGTGCCGTCACCGCGAAGTCGATCATGCCGGCGTATGCGCACTTTCTCACCAAGACGCTCGACTTCGATGGCATCCAGTCGCGGGTCGATGCGATGGCGATGGTGGGGGTGCCGTACGGTGATGCGGTGAATACGGCGCCCGCGATGGCACGTGAACAGGCCAAGGCGATCGCGGCCGCGATCGTCGAGCAGGGTGGCCCGGCCGGACTCGAGGACAAGGAGATGGTGGCCATCGTCGCGTACATGCAGCGCCTTGGCCGCGATCTCAAGGTGACGGCACCAACCACGGCATCGGCGACCGCCGCTGCGCCATCTGCCGGCCAGAGCGGAGGCCAGTAATGAAGCTCTCCGACATCATGAGTGCCGCCGGGTTGTCCATCTACGCCCAGATCGCGCTGGTGCTCTTCCTCGCGGCTTTTCTTGCCATCATGATCCGGACCTTTGCGCCATCCCGCAGTCGCGAGATGGAGGCGGCCTCCCGGATCCCGCTTGATGATGACGTCGTGATCACGCCTCGCCTGCAGGAGCACTGACGCATGACTAGTCCACAGAAAGACAACCTCCAAGACAAGCTGCTTGACCACACCTACGACGGCATTCAGGAATACGACAACCCGATGCCGCGGTGGTGGCTGCTGACCTTTGCCGGGACGATCATCTTCTCGGTGATCTACCTGTTCGATGTCGGACCGATCGGGAACGGCAAGGGACGCATTGCCGATTACGAAGCCGAGCAGAAGGCCTATGCTGCAGCGCATCCGGAGACGGGGGGGAGTGTCTCCCCCGAGCAGCTGCTGGCGATGACCAAGGATCACGAAAGCCTCGAAGAGGGCAGGGAGACGTTCGCGTCGTACTGTGCTTCCTGTCATGGGCCGGACGGCGGCGGCATCATCGGGCCAAACCTCACGGACGCCTATTGGCTCCATGGTGGAACGATGACCGCGATTCACACGACGGTGGCGAAGGGCGTGCTCGCGAAAGGGATGCCCCCCTGGGAGAAGTCGCTCAAGCCTGAGCAGCTGAATCAGGTGGTCGCGTATGTGGCGTCGCTGCAAGGCACCACGCCCGCGAATCCGAAGGCGCCACAGGGAGAACGCGTCACGCCGTGACCACGACCGCTGCACCACCAGGCGCCGGACGTCGGGTTCTCCCGACACTCAACGAGGATGGGAGCCGACGCTGGATTCGTCCGAAGCCGGCGTATGGCCCCTGGTGGCAAAGGCGTCGAGTGGTGGCGTATGCACTGATGGCGATCTTCTTCGCCGCACCGCACCTGCGCCTGTTCGGTAAACCCGTATTTCTGATGGACCTCCCCCGTCGGCAATTCACGTTGATGGGGTACACGTTCCTGCCGACCGACACGCTGCTGTTCATGTTCACCCTGGGCAGCATCGTCATCGGCATTTTTCTGCTCACCGCGCTGTTCGGCCGCGC